>NZ_JBSGXP010000043.1:0-54018 GCF_053610105.1 Kitasatospora sp. NPDC054939
GGCGCACGGCCGGTGGGCCGCGCGCGGCGCCCGTACGTCCGGGCCCCGCGCGGGGGCGGGGCGGACGCGCTCTACCGCTCGGTGTCCGGGAGGGGCGGGCGGTAGCCGGGCTGTCCGAGGCGGCTGTGGCCGCGGCCGTACAGGAAGTAGACGACCAGGCCCAGGGCCAGCCAGGCCCCGAAGCGCCACCAGGTCTGCACCGGGAGGTTGATCATCAGCCAGATGCAGGCGAGGACCGAGGCGATCGGCAGCCACGGCACCCAGGGGCAGCGGAAGGAGCGGGGCAGGTCGGGGCGGGTGCGGCGGAGGACGATGACACCGATCGAGACCACCACGAAGGCGAACAGGGTCCCGATGTTGACCAGCTCGGACAGCTCCTCCAGCGGGATCAGCCCGGCCAGCACGGTGACCACCAGGCCGAGCAGCAGGATGGCCTTGGACGGGGTCTTGTAGCGCGGGTGCACCGTGGAGAAGACCCGCGGCAGCAGGCCGTCGCGGCTCATCGCGAAGAAGACCCGGCTCTGGCCGAGCAGCATGATCATGGTGACCGAGGTCAGACCCGCCACCGCGCCGACGTTGATGATGTCGGCGAAGACCTCCTGATTGACCGCCTTGAAGGCGTCGGACAGCGGTGCGTCGCTGGACAGCTCGGTGTACTTCTGCATACCGGTGACCACGATCGACACCGCCATGTAGAGCACGGTGCAGATGAACAGCGAGCCGAGGATGCCCCGGGGCAGGTCGCGCTGCGGGTTCTTGGTCTCCTCGGCCGCGGTGGCGACGATGTCGAAGCCGATGAAGGCGAAGAAGACCACGGCGGCGGCGGTGAAGATGCCCATGACGCCGAAGTCGGTCGGGGTGTACCCGAACAACGCCTGTACCAGGGGGCTCTCCCCGCCGGATGCACCGACGGTCTCCTGGGCCGGCGGGATGAACGGCGAGTAGTTGTCGGCCTCGACGAAGAACAGGCCGGCGATGATGACCACCAGCACCGCGGCGACCTTGATCGCCACGATGACCCGGGTGATCTCCGCGGACAGGTGCATCCCGAGCAGGATCACCGCGGTCAGCACCGCGACCAGCAGGGCGGCGGGCAGGTTGAAGCTCCATCCGCCGGTGTCGGCGCCGGTGAGCGCGTGCGGCAGGGTCCAGCCGGCGCTCTCCAGGAGTGACTGCACGTAGCCCGACCAGCCGACCGCGACCACCGCCGCGCCGAGCGTCAGTTCCAGGACGAGGTCCCAGCCGATGATCCAGGCCGGCAGTTCGCCGATGGTGGCGTAGGCGAAGGTGTACGCCGAGCCCGCCACCGGGACGGTGGACGCGAACTCGGCGTAGCAGAGCGCGGCCAGCGCACAGACGATGCCGGCCGCGGCGAACGAGAGGGCGACGGCCGGCCCGGCATTGTTCTTGGCCGCGGTCCCGGTGAGGACGAAGATGCCGGTGCCGATGATCACACCGACGCCGAAGACGGTCAGGTCCAGGGCGGACAGTGAGCGGCTTAGCGAGTGCTCCGGCTCATGGGTGTCGGCGATCGACTGTTCGACCGCCTTGGTGCGGATGAGGTCACGGGTCACTGACCGCGACTCAGGTGTGCTGCTCATACGGGCCTCCGATGGTCATCGGGGTCACCTTTACCCAGGATCGTCCGCTGTCGGCCCGATTTGGCGCAATTGCAGTCGGAAGGCCCTGCGCATGGCGGAGCGCGAGCACTCCGGACGGGCTCCGGACCGTTCGGGCAGGCGCCCCGGACGGGCTCCGCCCGGCTCGCGGGGGAACGCCCCGGACACACCGGAGGGCCGGGCCCGGGAACGCCGGAGGGCCGGGCCCGGACGTGGTGTCCGGACCCGGCCCCGGGTCGGTGCGTGCGCCGCCACGCCGTCGGCGGGTCAGCCCTCCGCGGGCGGCGTCCGGAAGCCCGCCAGGATCCGTTCCGCCGCGAGCGCCGCCGGCAGCGCGCCCTCGCGGACCTGCCGCTCCAGCTCCGGCACGATCGAGCGCACCACGGGATGGGCGTGCAACTGCGCCAGCAGCTGGTCGTGCACCATCGCCCACGTCCAGTCGACCTGCTGGCCGCGCCGCTTGGCCTCCAGCGCACCGGTGGCGTCCAGCACCTTGCGGTGCTGCTGAAGCCGCTCCCACAGCGTGTCGAGGCCGCTGCCGTCCCGGCCGCTGCAGGTCAGCACCGGCGGCGTCCACGGGGCGTCGGGGGCCTGCAGCAGCCGCAGCGCGCCCGCCAGCTCCCGGGCCGCCGCCCGGGCGTCCGTCTCGTGCGGGCCGTCCGCCTTGTTGACCGCGACCACGTCCGCGAGCTCCAGCACGCCCTTCTTGATGCCCTGGAGCTGGTCGCCCGTCCGGGCCAGGGTCAGCAGCAGGAAGGAGTCGACCATGTCGGCGACCGTCGTCTCCGACTGCCCGACGCCCACCGTCTCCACCAGCACCGCGTCGTAGCCGGCCGCCTCCATCACCACCATCGACTCCCGGGTGGCGCGGGCCACCCCGCCGAGCGTCCCGGAGGTGGGGGAGGGGCGGACGAACGCCGCCGGGTCCACGGCCAGCCGCTCCATCCGGGTCTTGTCGCCCAGGATGGAGCCGCCGGTCCGGCTGGACGTCGGGTCGACGGCGAGCACCGCCACCCGGTGGCCGAGACCGGTGAGCATGCTGCCGAAGGCGTCGATGAACGTCGACTTGCCGACCCCCGGCACCCCCGTGATGCCCACCCGCACCGCCCGCCCGGCGTGCGGCAGCAGCTCGATCAGCAGCCGCTGCGCCAGCTCCCGGTGGTCGGGCCGGCTGGACTCGACGAGGGTGATGGCCCGCGCGACGAAGGCGCGCGAGCCCTCCAGCACCCCGTTGACGTACTGGTCGAGATCGATCGTCCGGGCCATGGGTTCAGCGGCTCACAGCTCGTGGCCGAGGTCCGCCGCGAGCGTCCGCAGCAGGTCGTGGGCCGCGTCCGGGATCACCGTGCCCGGCGGGAAGACGGCAGCCGCCCCCGCCTCGTACAGGGCGTCGAAGTCCTGCGGGGGGATCACCCCGCCGACCACGATGGTGATGTCCTCGCGCCCGGCCTCGGCCAGCTCCGCCCGCAGGGCCGGCACCAGCGTCAGGTGCCCGGCCGCCAGCGAGGAGACGCCGACGATGTGCACGTCCGCCTCCACCGCCTGCCGGGCCACCTCGGCCGGCGTCTGGAACAGCGCCCCGACGTCCACCGTGAAACCGAGGTCGGCGAACGCCGTGGCGATCACCTTCTGGCCGCGGTCGTGGCCGTCCTGGCCCATCTTGGCGACCAGGATGCGCGGGCGGCGCCCCTCGGCCTCCTCGAACCGCTCGACCAGGTCACGGGTGCGCTGCACGGAGGCCGACGGCCCCGCTTCGTCTCGGTACACACCGGAGATGGTACGGATCTGGCCCGAGTGCCGGCCGTACACCTTCTCCAGGGCGTCCGAGATCTCCCCGACCGTCGCCTTCGCCCGGGCCGCGTCCACCGCGAGCGCCAGCAGGTTCCCGTCCAGGCCGCCGCCGCGCTGCGGACCCGCCTCGGCGGCCCGGGTGAGCGCGTGCAGGGCGTCCTGGCAGGCCGCCTCGTCGCGCTCCTCGCGCAGCCGGCGCAGCTTCTCGATCTGCCGGGCCCGCACCGAGGAGTTGTCGACCTTCAGCACGTCGATCTGCTCGTCGCTCTCCACCCGGTACTTGTTGACGCCGATCACCGGCTGCCGGCCGGAGTCGATCCGGGCCTGGGTCCGGGCCGCGGCCTCCTCCACCCGCAGCTTGGGGATGCCCGCGTCGATGGCCTTCGCCATGCCGCCGGCCGCCTCGACCTCCTGGATGTGCTGCCAGGCGCGCCGCGCGAGGTCGTGCGTCAGCTTCTCCACGTACGCGCTGCCGCCCCACGGGTCGATCACCCGGCAGGTGCCCGACTCCTGCTGCAGCATCAGCTGCGTGTTGCGGGCGATCCGCGCGGAGAAGTCCGTCGGCAGGGCCAGCGCCTCGTCCAGCGCGTTGGTGTGCAGCGACTGGGTGTGGCCCTGCGTCGCCGCCATCGCCTCCACGCAGGTGCGGGTCACGTTGTTGAACACGTCCTGCGCGGTCAGCGACCAGCCCGAGGTCTGCGAGTGCGTGCGCAGCGACAGCGACTTGGTGTTCTGCGGGTTGAACTCCTTCACCAGCTTCGCCCACAGCAGCCGCGCCGCCCGAAGCTTGGCGACCTCCATGAAGAAGTTCATGCCGATCGCCCAGAAGAACGACAGCCGCGGCGCGAAGGCGTCCACGTCCAGCCCGACGTCCAGCCCGGCCCGCAGGTACTCCACGCCGTCCGCCAGCGTGTACGCCAGCTCCAGGTCGGCCGTCGCCCCGGCCTCCTGGATGTGGTAGCCGGAGATCGAGATCGAGTTGTACCGCGGCATCTTCTGCGAGGTGTACGCGAAGATGTCCGAGATGATCCGCATCGACGGCTGCGGCGGGTAGATGTACGTGTTGCGGACCATGAACTCCTTGAGGATGTCGTTCTGGATGGTCCCCGCCAGCTTCTCCGGCGGCACCCCCTGCTCCTCGGCCGCCACGATGTACAGCGCCAGCACCGGCAGCACCGCGCCGTTCATCGTCATCGACACCGACATCCGGTCCAGCGGGATGCCGTCGAACAGCTGGCGCATGTCGTAGATCGAGTCGATCGCCACGCCCGCCATGCCGACGTCGCCCGTCACCCGCGGGTGGTCGCTGTCGTAGCCGCGGTGCGTCGGCAGGTCGAAGGCCACCGACAGGCCCTTCTGGCCCGCCGCCAGGTTCCGCCGGTAGAAGGCGTTCGACTCCTCGGCCGTCGAGAAGCCCGCGTACTGGCGCACCGTCCACGGCTGGTTCACGTACATCGTCGGGTACGGACCGCGCAGGTACGGCGCGATGCCCGGGTAGGTGCCCAGGAAGTCCAGCCCGGCCAGGTCCGCCGCGGTGTACAGCGGCTTCACGCCGATGCCCTCCGGCGTGTCCCAGACCAGCTCGTCGACGTCCTTGCCGGTGGCCTGCTGCCAGGCCGCCCGCCACTGCTCGCCGGTGGCCCCGGGAGCGGCGTCGCCGTCCAGCCCGATACCGGTGAAGTCGGGGATCATCGCGCCACTCCGATCTCGTCGAGCAGGGCGGCGAGGGCGGCGACGGCGTCGCCCCCCGCGAAGACGAACCCGTCCACGCCCGCCTGCTGGTACGCCTCACGCTGCTCACCGGGCCGCCCGGCGAGCAGCACCTGCTGCGCCCCGGCCGCCTTGAGCGCCCCGGCCACGGCCGCGGCGTGCTCGCCGTACAGCTGGTCGCTGGAGCACAGGCACGCCACCGCGGCCCCGCTCGCGGTGAACTCCCCGGCCAGTGCGGCCGGGTCGGTGCCCTCGGCGGACACCGTCTCGATGCCGCCCGCCTGGAACAGGTTGGCGGCGAAGGCCGACCGCGCGGTGTGCGCGGCGGCCGGGCCCATCGACGCGAGGAACAGCCGCGGACGGGCACCGGTGCCGGCCAGGTGCGCGTCGGAGCGGGCGCGCAGCGCCTCGTACGCCTCGGCGCGCCGGACGCGGGGCAGGCCGCCACCGGGGACCGGCGGGGCGGGCTCGCGGACCAGCGGCTGCTCGGCGAGGTGCGGGAACTCGCTGACGCCGGTGATCGGCTCGCGGCGCTTGGCCAGCGCCCTGGAGCGCTCCGCCCAGGTCGCGGCGATCCGCTCGCCGACCAGGCCGGAGCCCAGCGCGGACTGCTGGCCGCCGGCCCGCTCGATCTCCTGGAACCACGCCCAGGCGGCCCGGGCGAGGTCGTCGGTCAGCTGCTCGACGTACCAGGATCCGCCGGCCGGGTCGACGACCCGGGCGAGGTGCGACTCCTCCAGCAGGATCGACTGGGTGTTGCGGGCGATCCGGCGGGCGAAGGCGTCCGGCAGGCCGAGCGCGCTGTCGAACGGGAGCACGCTCACCGCGTCCGCGCCGCCGACGCCGGCGGCCAGGCAGGCCACCGTCGTGCGGAGCATGTTCACCCACGGGTCGCGCTCGGTCATCATCACGCCGGAGGTCACCGCGTGCTGCCGCTGGCCCGAGGCCTCGGGCGCGGCGCCGCAGACCTGCGCCACCCGGGCCCAGAGCCGGCGCGCGGCACGGAACTTGGCGATGGTGAGGAACTGGTCGGCGTCGGCCGCGTAGCGGAACTCCAGCTGCCCGAGGGCCGCGTCGACCGGCAGCCCGGCGGCGGTCAGCGCACGCAGGTAGGCGACCCCGGTGGCGAGCGAGCAGCCCAGCTCCTGGGCCGGGGAGGCGCCCGCGTCGTGGTACGGCAGGGCGTCGACGGTGAGCGCGCGCAGCCCCGGGTGGGTGCGGCCGCACCGCTCCGCCAGGGCGACGGCCTCGGCGAGCAGGCCGTCGGTGTCCGCCGCCCGGCCGGTGCGGGCCTGCAGGCCCAGCGGGTCGGCGCCCAGGTTGCCCGAGACGGCCGTGGCCGGCACCTCGCGCTCGGCGCAGATCCGCAGGAACTCCTCGGCGGCGGCGGTGAACCCGCCGCCCGCGTCGAGGACCACGGCGGCCAGGTCGAGGTACACCCCGCGCAGCGCGTCGCCGAGCGACTCCGGGGCCAGCCCGCCCGGGCCGACCTCCAGCCAGACCGAGGTGACGCCGTTCTCCAGGTCGGCGAGCACGGACTCGTTGGCCCGCCGGGCGTCGGGATCGGTGTGCCGCTGGCGCACGTCCCAGCCGGAGACCGCCGAGCCCTGCGGGCTGCCGCCCCGGACGAACGGCGGGAAGCCCGGGTAGCCCGCCTCGGCGGACCCCCCGTCGGCGGTGTACAGCGGACGCACCCGGAGGCCGTCCTGGAGTTCGGTGGTGAGCGCGTCCTCGGCCGGTGCACCGGTCGCGTGCTGCACACCAGACTTGCGCAGAACACCGTCGACGAGGCGCTGCCACTGCTCTCGGGTTGCATCCGGGAACTCGGCGGCCAGAGGAAGCCCTTCGGGCAGGACCGTCATGAGGGCAGGTTAGTGGGCGTTCGCATGGTCACAGCAGGTCCTGAGGGTGTGACCTTTCCCTCGCCCCGGCGGTTTCGCTGCACTCGGCGGCGCGCGGAGTGCAGCCGGGGCGGCCCCGGGGGCCGGTAGCGTGCCGTCATGACGATTCCCGTGGCACCCGTGACCGCAGCCGACCTCGAACGGGCCGTACGGCTCGCCGTCGACACCCTCCGGCAGGCCCCGCCGGCCACCGACTGGGACGCCCCGGCCGGCTCCCTGACCTGGACCTGCTGGGAGACGGTCGAGCACCTGGCCGACGACCTGTTCGCGTACGCCGCCCAACTCGGCCCGCGCAGGCCGCCGTTGACCGGCGAGGTGCCGTTCGTCTGGGAGGCGCGCCGACCGGGCGGACCGGCCAACGCGATCCATGCCGACCGCACCGCCGGGCCGGACGGACTGCTGCAGGTGCTGGAGGCGTCCGGCGCGTTCCTGGTGGCCCTGGTGCGCACCACCCCGGCCGAGGTCCGGGCCCACCACGGCTTCGGGAACTCCGATCCCGAGGGCTTCGCGGCCATGGGCATCGTCGAGACGCTGGTCCACACCCACGACCTGGCCGAGGGCCTCGGGCTGCCCTGGGCCCCGCCCGCCGACCTGTGCGCCCCCACCGTCGCCCGGCTCTTCCCCGACGCCCCGGCCGGCGAGGACCCCTGGCGGACCCTCCTCTGGTGCACCGGCCGGGCCGATCTCCCCGGCCGCCCCCGGCCCACCCGCTGGCGCTGGAACGGCGTCCCGGCGGCCGAGCGGGCTGGGGCCGAGCGGGCTGATGCCGAGCGGGCGGAGGCCGTGCGCGCCGACGCCGGGTGAGGCGCTGCCGGGTGAGGTGCTGCCGACGGGGGCCGGGGGCGGGGTTGGTTACGGGGGGGGTGGTTGCGGGGGTGGGGGTCGGGAGTGGGGGCGGGGGGCGGGGGTCGGGGGTCGGGGAGTGGCGCTGCGGGCCGTGGTGCGGGCCGGGTCAGCGGGGGGCGCGCGCGTCGGCGGTGCGGTGGCGCAGGGCCTCCTGGGAGTCGACGTACTTGAGCATCAGCCGGGCGAACTCCAGCCGGTCGCGCTCGGTCCAGTCGGCGGTGATCTGCTCGAAGGCCGCGCGCTGGTGACGGCGGAAGCGGTCCATCAGCTCCGCGCCCCCGGGGCTGAGGTGCAGGACGGTCCGCCGGCCGTCCTGCTGGGAGGCCGCACGGACGAGGTGGCCGGCCGTGATGCAGTCCGACACCATGCGGCTGGCCACCGACGGGTCGACGCCCAGGTGTTCGGCGACGGCGCCGACGGTGACCTCCCGGCCCTCCTCGCGGGCGCCGTCCTCGACGATCCGCAGGACCAGGGTGCGGCTCAGGTCCTTCTGCGGGATCGGGTCCTCGACCTCCAGGAGTGAGGAGCGCCGCAGCTTCCCGAACGCCGGGCCGACGGCGTCCAGCAGTTCCTCGGCCGTTCCCGCCTCGTGCTTCGTCATGGGGCCAGCCTAACCGGATGGCCTCGGGCATGCATGTGTTGACATGAAAACGTGTGCATGTGAGCATGCATATGTCTTCGAACACGGAAACGCATGGAAACCTGCAAGGAGTTCTCCTCATGACGACCCTCGTCACCGGCGCCCGCGGCAAGGTCGGCCGCGCCGTCCTCGACCGCCTGCACGCCGACGGCCACGCCGTCCGCGCCACCAGCGCCGACCCCGCCGGCTTGGACGTCCCGGCCGGCGTCGAGGTCACCGGCCTCGCCCTCGACCGGCCCGACGCCGGCGACGCCCTCACCACCGCCCTCCGCGGCGTCCGCACCGTCTTCCTCTACCCCCAGCCCGCCGGCGTCCGAGCGCTGATCAAGGCCGCCGAGGCCGCCGACGTCGAGCACGTCGTGCTGCTCTCGTCCGCCTCCGTCCTCACCCCGGACGCCGAGCACGACCCGCTGGCGCGCCACAGCCTCCTGGTCGAACGGGCCCTCGCCGACTCCGACCTGACCTGCACCTTCCTGCGCCCGGACGCCTTCGCCAGCAACGCCTTCGGCTGGGCGCACACCATCGGTCGGGGACTGCCGATGCAGCTGCCCCACCCCGACGCCCACCTCGCGCCCATCCACACCGAGGACATCGCCGACATCGCCGTCGAAGCGCTCACCGGCAGCTCGCTCACCGGCCGCAAGGTCGCCCTCACCGGACCCGAGTCGCTCACCTTCCGCGAGCAGATCGCCCTGATCGGCGAGGCCGTCGGCCGCGACATCCCCGTCGAACGGATCAGCCGCGCCGAGGCCGAGCAGCAGCTGGGCGAATACATCCCCGCCCAGGTGCTCGCCTCGCTGCTCACGTACTGGGAGGCGGCCGAGCGGGGCGGCCCGGCCACCGTCGCCGACACCACCCTGACCCTGCTCGGTCGCCCCGCCCGCACCTTCGCCCAGTGGGCCCGTGAGAACGCCGCGGCCTTCGCCGGGCGCTGACCGCCCCTCCGCCCCGCCTGCCCAGGAGCACCCCGTGGAACCCATCGGCTACTGGCTCAACCGCACCGACCGCGCGCTCACCGCCACCATGGACGCCCTGCTCGCGGACTCCGGCCTCACCCGGCTGTCCTGGCAGGTCCTCAACGTGGTCCGGGACGAACCGCGCAGCACCGACGCCCACGTCCTGTCCGTACTGGCCGCCAACGCCCGGCCCGACGCGCTGACCGCCGCCGTCGCGTCGCTGCTCGCCGGCGGCTGGGTCGAACGGCCCGCCCCGGACCGCCTCGACCTGACCGCGGACGGGCGCACCCGGCTCGGCGCGGTCTCCTCCCGCGTCCGCGCCTTCCGCGGGGCCGCGACAGCGGGCATCTCCGACGAGGAGTACCGCACCGCCGTGGACGTCCTCGAACGGATGACACGCAATCTGGAAGGTGCCGGCGGGGCCGACGGCGGCACCCGGGGCGGGGGCGGTACCGGGGGCGGGGGTGGTGGCCGTGGCGGTGCCGGGGACGGCAACGGTGGTGCGGTCGGCGGGGGCGCCTGACGCCCGGTTCGGTCCCGACTCTGGTGGAGCCGTGCGGGGGCGGCCACAATGCGGGCATGCGGAAACGGTTCGCGCTCGGCCCGGCCGTGGTGGCGGCGGCCGTGCTCGTGGCGGTGGCGGTCATGGCGGCGTGGGCGGGGTGCGGTGCAGGGGCGGAACCCCGTGCGAGCGGGCCGACGGCGCCGCCCGAACCGGTGCCGCCGCCGTTCGACCCGCTGGCGGACTGCGTCCTGGGCATCACCCCCTGGCTGCAGTCGACCGTCGGCGGCGGCACCGACCCCGGCGACTACCAGCACATGGGCCTCTCCAGCGCCCAGGGCGGCGCGCTGCGGGAACTCCAGCGGCAGGCCCGCGCGCTCATGGCGAAGGGCCCGCTGCCCTCCGGGTGGGTCGCCACGGAGGTCCAGCGGGCCTGTGCCGCGATCGTCGCGGCCCGGGCCACGGTCGGCGCGAAGCCGACGGGATGGCCGTAGGGCTCGTCTGGTCGTCAGGCCTTCAGATTTTCAGGCCTTCCGGCCTTGTGGTCTTCAGGTCGTCGGATGGTGTCAGTAGTAGTGCCGACGACCGCCCACGGCGTGTCCGACCGCCCCCATCACCCACAGCAGCAGGCCGATCAGCACCAGCACGAGGCCGATGGTCCAGAGCACACCGATGCCCGTCACCAGTCCGATGATCAGCAGGATCACACCAAGGACGATCATGGGGACCTCCTCCGTCCGACGAATCTTCGATTCTGCGAGCGCGTGTGTCCCGGATCCGTCCGCCTAAACACACAGGTGAGGCCGCTGCCTCGGCGAGCAGCGACGGATGGTGGCGGACGGTGTTCGGGGGCGCACGGCGTTCGGCGACCGGACGGCGTTCGGCCACGGCACACCGTGCGTACGGCGCACGGCGTTCGGCGACGCCACACCGTTCGGGTCCCGTACACCGTGCGCCGACCGTACGGCGTACGCAGCCCGCACGCCGCACGTCGTTCGGTCGGCGCACGCCGTGCAGCGTCCGCACGCCGTTCCGCAGCCCGCACGCCGTACGGCGCTCCGCACGCCGTGCGCCCGGCCTCAGTCCGCCAGTGCGCGGTGCAGGGCGGAGGTGAGCCCGGCGATCTGGCGCTGCGAGACCGCCGCGGACATGATGGCCTGCGAGCCGTGGAAGGTGCCCGGCCACTGGTGAAGTTCGACGGACACCCCGGCCTGCAGCAGGCGCAGCGCGTACTCGATGTCCTCGTCCCGGTTGGGGCAGTACTCGGCGGTGGCGATGTAGGCCGGCGGCAGGCCGGAGAGATCGTCGGCCCGGGCCGGGGCGGTTTCGGGGGTGCCGGGTGCGCCGCCCAGGCAGTGGCGCCAGGCGGCGGCGATCTGGTCGCTGTCGCACCACGGCACGTCGGTGAAGTGCCGGCGCGACCAGGTCCTCGGACGGTCGTCCAGGCCGGGCTGGTTGAGCAGTTGGAAGCGGATCGGCGGCCCCTGCCGGTCGCGCGAGCGCAGTGCCAGGGCTGCGGCGAGTCCGCCGCCCGCGCTGTGGCCGCCGACTGCGATCCGGTCCGGGTCGACGCCGAGTTCGGCGGCGTGTCCGGCCGTCCACACCAGGGCGGCCCAGGCGTCGTCCAGTGCCGCGGGGAACGGGTGCTCGGGCGCCAGGCGGTAACCCACCGACACCACCACGGCGTTGGCGTGGTCGGCGATCCGGGCGGCCCACGGGTGCTCGGTGTCGAGGTCGCCGTAGACGCCCCCGCCGCCGTGCAGCCAGACGAGCGCGCCCTGCGCCCGGCGCGGACGGTAGATCCGCACCGGTACGTCGGGCGCGCCCGCCGCGTCCGTGCCCTCCTCCGCGGCGGGAGCGCCGGGTACCGTGTGGTCGGTGATCTCCAGTCCGGCGGTGTCGGGCGCGGGTGCGCCGGCGGCGAGTTCGCCGAAGACCCGGCGCGCGGCGGCGGGGTCGTGCATGTCGATGCGCGGCAGGAAGGGCAGGAACGCTTCGAGTTCGGGATCCATGGCGACCATCGTGGACCGTCGCCGCCCGCCGGGTCGTCCGCCGTCCGTCGCGTACCGCGGGCGGATCGCGCACCGTTCGGCGGGCGCGTCCCGCCCTATCCTTCCGGCATGGAAGCACTGGCCGTGCGGCTCTCCGGACTCGATTCCTACGTGGACGGCGCGATCCGCATCATCGCGTTCTACGACACCCTGATGCGCCGGCGCGTGGACCTGTCGGCGCTGGTCCGGGCCTCGGCGGGGTTGGCCGAGTGCGCGGCCGGGATCCGGCTGCACGGCACCGGGCGGGTGATCCGCTTTGCGCCGGACGGCCGGTCGCCGTCGGGCCCGGAGGTGCCCGCGTCCACGACCACACCGGTCGTGCTCGACGAGGAGGAGATCGGCGCGGTCTGGCTGGAGCGGCCGGGCGCGCCGACCGCGCTCGACGACGTCCTGCTCGACCGGTTGGCGATCGCCGCCGCGACCGCCGTCGAGCGGTACGGCCCGGCCCGGACCACCATGGCCGATCCGGCGCTCGTCGAACTCGCCATCGGCGCCGACACCGACGAGGCCGCCCGGGCCCGCGCCCTGCGACTGCTGGGCTTCGCCGCCGACCGGTCGGTCCAGGTGGTGGCCGTGCGCTCGGAACTCCCGCTCGACCGGATCGGCGCCCTGGTCTGTCCGGGCCGTCCGGTGAAGGCGGCGCCGCTCGCCGGGGTGGGCGTCCTGCTGGCCGGCGCCGTGGACGAGACCCGATTCCCGCCCGGCGCCCGTGCGGGCATCGGCGCGGCCGAGAGCCCCGACCGCTCGTGGCAACAGGCCCGCACCGCCCTGCGCTTCACCACCGGGGGCCGTCCGGTCGTCCGCTTCGACGGGCTCGGGTCGCTGGCGCTGCTCGCCCGGGTGCCGGCGGACGGCCTGCGGGAGAACGCCGATGTCGCGGCGATCGCCCGGATCGCCGCCGGCCCGGACGAGTTGGAGACCCTGGAGGCCTACTGCGCCACCGGTTCGCTGCGCCGCGCCGCCGATCTGCTCCACCTGCACCACAGCAGCGTCTCGCGCCGGCTCGACCAGATCGCCAGGACGCTGGGCTTCGAACTCACCGAGCCCATCGGCCTGGTGCGGGCCACCCTCGCGCTCAACGCCTGGCGGCTGCTCGGCGACTGACGGCCGGTGGCCCACCTGGAAGGTACGGCTCCGGCGGTCGACGGCACAGGGGAGCGCCGACCGCCGACCGCCGCGCGGGCCCCGGCGGGTGTCAGGCCGCGCCGGAGGTGCGGACGAAGAGGCGGCCGCCGAGGTCCAGGCCCGAGACGCGGCCGTCCGCGTCGCGGCTGAAGAAGCCGCGCTGACCGGCCGACCGCCGCCGTCCGCCGTGCACCCCGCGTCCGACCGCTGCGCCGCCCCGCCGCGCACCCCGTGTCCGTGTAGCGGGTACGCCCGGCTCGGACCTGGGGCTCGGGCTCAGACCTGAGGCTCGGACCCCGGGGGCGGGGCGTCGGCGAGCTCCCGTTCGAAGCCGGACAGAAGTGCGTCGAGCGCGAAGTCGAAGCGGGCCGCGGCCCGGTCGTGGCCGGCCTCCCGGGCGGCGGTGACCAGGAGCGGGTACGCCTGCGGGTCCAGTGCGGCCATGCTGCCGGCCCCGTCGACGCGGCCCGCGCGGGCGGCGGCGTGTCCGACGACGAAGCTGGTCAGCGAGTAGAGGACGTCCAGGGCCCTGGGGAGCGGGAAGCCCGCCCCGTGCAGCATGCCCACCACGGCTTCCAGCGTCTCCAGGTTGCGGGGTGTCATGGCGGGCCGGGACAGCAGCACCGGGGTGGCGTGCGGGTGTGCGTCGAGCGCGGTGACCAGCGCGTGCGCGTAGGCGCCGAGGTCCTCGCGCCACGTGGCGGCGCCGAACTCCGGGGGCACGGCCTCGGCGACGACCTGCTCGATCATCCCGTCCAGCAGTGCCGTTTTGTTCGGCACGTGGTGGTAGAGGGTCATCGCCTCGACGCCCAGTTCGGCGCCGAGCCGCCGCATCGACAGGGCCTTGAGCCCCTCCTGGTCGACGAGCCGCAGGGCCGCCTCCAGGACGGCCTGCCGGGTGAGTCCCGCGCGCTGTCCGGGAGTCCTGTGGGCCGCCATGGCGCCCTCCTTCCGTGTCGGGCGCCCGGCCGCGCTCCGGTCGCGCTCCGGGCCGGGGCCCATGCCGTACGCGCGGCGGTTCCGGTCCGACCCGGCTCGACCCGATTGACGATTCTTACGGCGTAAGTATAGCGTCCGATGCAGCCTTACAGCGTAAGAATCGGGCTGCCCGAGAGGGAAGCTGCCCGAGGGGGAAGGGGACGAGAGGGCGATGAGCACCACCGAACTCGCCGAGGCGGGGGAACGGTCCACGCGGGCACCGGACGGCGTTGGTCCCGCCGGGGTCCGGCCACCGCGGGAGAAGGATGCGCGCGGGCTGCTCCGGCCGTACGCGCGGTGGTTCGCCGCCGTGGCGGTGCTGCAGGTGCTCGGCGCGCTGGCGGGGACGGCCCCCCTGCTCGCGGTCGTCGAGCTGGGCCGGCTGCTGCTCGGGCCGGGTCCGGTCGACCACGACCGGGTCCGGCTCGTGGTGGCCGCGGGCGCGGCCGGACTGCTCGTCAAGCTGCTGTGCACGGCCGCGGCGGCGGGGATCGGGCACCTGCTCGACGGACGGGTGCAGCTCGCGCTGCGCCGGCGGCTGGCCGAGCGGCTGGGGCGGATGCCGCTCGGCCGGCTGGCCCGGCACCGGAGCGGGGAGCTGGCCCGGCTGGTGGGCGAGGACGTCGGCGCCGTGCACCCGCTCATCGCCCACACCCCCGGCGAACTGGCCTCCGCCTTCGTGGTGCCACTGGCGTCGCTGGTCTACCTGTTCACCGTCGACTGGCGGCTGACGCTGATCACCCTGGCCCCGGTGCTCGCGGCGGTCGCGCTGGTCCCGCTGATGATGACCCCCGCCCGGCTGCGCGAACAGGCCGCCTTCGACGCGGCGATGGCGCGGATCTCCGGTTCCGTCGTCGAGTTCGTCCGGGGCATCGCGGTGGTCAAGGCCTTCGGCGGGGGCGAGCGCGCCCACCGCGAGTTCCGCGACGCCGCGGACGACTTCGTCGCCGTCTTCCGCCGCTGGGTGCACGGCATCTCCCCGATCGCCGCGGGGATGCAGCTGGTCCTCTCGCCCCCGTTCGTGCTGCTGACCGTCCTGACCGGCGGCGCGGCCCTGATCGCCGGCGGGGGGCTGCCACCGGCCGATCTGCCGCCGTTCCTGCTGCTGGGGCTCGGACTGACCGCACCGGTGGCGGCGCTCGGGCACGGCTTCGACGACATCCAGGCCGCCCGCCGGGCCCTCGGCCGGATCCGCGAGGTCCTCGCGGTGCCGCCGCTGCCGGAGCCCGCCGAACCGGTCGCGCCGTACGGCCACCGGGTGGAGCTGCGCGGCGTCCGCTTCGGCTACGAACCCGGCCGGGACGTCCTGCGCGGGGTCGACCTCGTGCTGGAGCCGGGTACGGTCACCGCGCTCGTCGGACCCTCGGGCAGCGGCAAGTCCACCCTGGTCCGGCTGCTGCCGCGGTTCGTCGACCCGACCGGCGGCTCGGTGCGCCTGGGCGGCGTCGACCTGCGCGAACTGGGCAGCCGAGAGCTGTACCGGCAGGTCTCCTTCGTCTTCCAGGAGGTCCACCTGCTGCGCGCCTCGGTCACCGACAACATCGCGCTGGCGGTGCCGGACGCCCGGCCGGAGGAGGTGGTGCGCGCCGCCTCCCTGGCGAACGTCCACGACCGCATCCTCGCGCTGCCGCGGGGGTACGCGACGGTGCTCGGCGAGGAGGCCGAGCTGTCCGGCGGTGAGGCCCAGCGGATCGCGCTCGCCCGCGCGCTGCTGGCCGACACCCCCGTCCTGGTGCTCGACGAGGCGACCTCCTTCGCCGACCCGCACACCGAGCAGGCGGTACGGCGCGCCCTGGACACGCTGCGGGCGGACCGGACCGTCCTCGTCATCGCCCACCGCCTGGAGACGGTCGTCGGCGCCGACAGCGTCGTGGTCCTGGAGGACGGAGCGGTCGTCGAGCAGGGCAGGCCGCGCGAACTGATCGAAGCCGACGGGAAGTTCGCAGCACTCTGGCGCTCCCGGCAGGCGGCGGACCCGGCGGCGGAGGGCGGGCGGCCGTGACGACGCAGAACCGGGCGGCCGTGGCCATGCACGCCCCGGCGGCCGCGACGCCGTACGCCCCTGCCGCCGTGGCCACGCGCGCCCCCGCGGCCGGCGTGACGTACGCCCCGGACGCACCGCCGGGGATAGCGCCACGCGCCCGCTTCCACCGACGAGGAGACGAACCCCGATGATCCGCACCCTGCTGCGCGTCCTGGGCCGCCGGCACGCCCGGCCGCTGGTCCGCACCCTCGCCCTGATGACCGCGACCGCGATCGTCGAGGGCCTGTCCTACGCCCTGCTGGCCCCCGTGCTGCGGGCACTGCTCGGGGGCACGCCCCACCAGGCCTGGCCCTGGCTGGGCGCGTTCGGGGCCGCGGTGGCCCTCTACGCGGTGCTGCGCTACCTCGGCGACCTCGCCGGGTTCCGCGTCGGCACCGCGCTGCTCCGCGGCGTGTACCACCGACTCGGCGACCAACTGGCCCGGCTGCCGCTCAGCTGGTACGGCGCGGCGCGGGTCGGGGAGGTCTCCGTCCTGGCCGGCCAGGGCGTCCTCCGGGCGATGGGCGCGATCGCGCACCTGCTGGCGCCGTTCGTCTCCGCCGCGGTGACCCCGCTGACGATCGTCGCCGTGATCCTCGCCCTCGACTGGCGGCTGGGCGCGGCCTCGCTGGCCGCCGTTCCCGTCGTGGCGGCGATCCAGGTCCTGACCCGGCGCTCGGCGGCGGCCGCGGACGCGCAGCGTGCCGCCCGCGACCGCGAGGCGACCGGACGGGTGCTCGAATACCTGCAGGCCCAGCCGGTGCTGCGGGCCGGCGGCCGGACCGCCGAACGCTTCCACCTCCTCGACGACGCCCTGCGGCAGGTCCGGTACGCCTCCCGCCGCTCCACGCTCGCCGCGCTGCCCGGTGTGCTCGGCCTGACGCTGACGGTGCAGGCGGTGTTCACCGCGGTGCTGGTGCTGGGCGCGTACCTCGCGCTCGACGGGAGCCTGGGGACCGCCGAGCTGCTGACGATCCTGGTGCTCGCCGCCCGTTGCGCGGATCCGCTGCTCTCGCTCGCCGAGCTCGGCGGCAAGCTCCGCGGTGCGCAGGGCGAACTGGCCAGGATCGACGCGGTGCTGCGGGCGCAACCGCTGCCGCAGGCCGCCGACCCGGTCGAACCGGCGGGCGGCGGGCTGGAGTTCGAGTCGGTCACCGTCCGGCACGGCGGTCGCACGGTGGTCGACGGCCTGTCACTGTCCGTCCCCGAGGGGCAGCGGCTGGCCGTCGTGGGGCCGTCGGGCGCCGGGAAGAGCACCCTGCTGCGGTTGCTCGCGCGGTTCCACGACGTGGACGCGGGCGCGGTGCGCGTCGGCGGGGCGGACGTGCGCGCGGTCCGCACCGAGACGCTGATGGCGCAGTTCGCCGTCGTCTTCCAGGACGTCCACCTCTTCGACGGCACGATCGGGGACAACGTGCGGCTGGGCCGCCCCGGGGCCACCGACGCCGAGGTCCGGGCGGCGGCGAGCGCCGCAGGGCTGGACGAGGTGATCGCGCGCCTGCCGCAGGGCTGGGACACCACCGTGGGCGAGGGCGGCGCCCGCCTGTCGGGCGGCGAGCGCCAGCGCGTCTCGATCGCCCGCGCGCTCCTGAAGGACGCGCCGATCGTGCTGCTCGACGAGATCACCTCCGCGCTGGACCCCGTCAACGAGGCCGCCGTCCACGCCGGCATCGAGAGGCTGACGGCGGGCCGGACGGTGGTGATGGTGGCCCACCGGATGCGCACCGTCCGACACGCCGACCGCATCGTCTTCCTCGACGCCGGCCGGATCGTCGAGGACGGCGGCCACGACGACCTGCTGCGCCGCGGCGGCCGCTACGCCGACTTCTGGAACCTCTCCCAAGCCCTCGCGGCGCCGGCACCGGTGGCGGGCCAGGACGCCCGACCTCATGGGTCGGCACCCGGCGCCCGCGGCTAGGTGCCCGAGCACCCGCGGACGTTCGGCGCCCTGGACAACCTCGGCCACCGGCGGGGCGGGGCCGGGGACCCGGCCGGAGCCGTGGCCGTCCTGGCGGAACCGCTGCGGCGGATGGGCGGAACGACGGCCCCGGACGACCCCGACGTCCGGTCCGTCGAACAGAGCCCGGCGCACTGGCGGTCGGCCGCCCGGGGGTCCGGACCGGGCCGGTTCCGGTCGTTCCTCAGCGCGCGCCGGCGACGGTGAGCTCCCAGCGGACCTCGCCGTCCTGCCACCCGTCGGTGGGGGCGAGTCCGGCCGCCGCGGCGACGACGGAGGAGGCCGCGTGGTCGGGGTGGACGTGCGCGACGACCGTGCACACGCCCTGCTCGCCGAGCCAGGCGACGAGGGCGCGGGCCGCCTCCGCGGCGAGGCCGCGCCGCTGCCAGGCCGCCCCCACGACCCAGGCGATCTCGGCCCGCGAGCCGTGCGGGTCGGCGGTGACGGTCGCCTGGACGGTGCCGGCGAGCCGGTCCTCGGCCCGCAGGTGCAGCACCCAGTTGCACCAGGAGACCGCGGGGTCGGGGGAGCCGGCGACCAGCCGCGCGTAGCGGGCGCGCAGTTCGTCCGGGCCGTCCGGGGCGCCGCCGATGAAGGTGTGCAGGGCGGGGTCGCCGAGTACGCCGGCCATCTCCTCGGCGTGTTCGACCCGCAGCGGCAGCAGGGTCAGTCGTTCGGTGCGGACGGTCCGGGCTTCGAGCATGGTCGGGCTGCTTCCTGGGTGCGGGGGCGGTGGTCGACGGGGCCTACAGCGGGGTGGCGGCCTTGAGGACGAGCAGCAGCGCGATCGTCGCGTTGAACGCGGAGAACGCGGAGGCCGCGGTGCCGGCGGCCGCCATCATCGCGGCGAGTCCGGCGGGGGAGTCGACGGGCGGCCAGCCCGTCGCCGGCGGCGGGGTCCGCAGCAGGGCGGCCACCCGGCGGGGGACCGGCCCGGCCTCGGCGAAGGCGGGGAGTCCGGCGGCGCCCGGGCCGGGACGGGCGACCAGGGCGGCCCGGGCGACCGCGCGGGCGGTCAGCCGGCGGTCGCCGACCGCTGCGGCGGCGTCCTCGTCGGCCCAGCGCTCGGCCCCGTAGACGACGGCGTCCTGCAGCGGGCGCAGGAAGGGGTTGGCGCAGGCGGCGAGCCGGGCGGCGAGCAGGTAGCGGTCGTGGTGGCCGGTCAGGTGCGAGCGTTCGTGGGCGAGCAGGGCGTGCCGCTCCTCGGCGGTCAGGTGGTCGTGCATGCCGGTGGAGACCACGATCCGGCCGGGGCGGCCGGGCAGCGCGAAGGCGTACGGCTGCTCGTCGGGCAGGACGGCGACGTCGGCGCGCGGGTCGACGGAGCGCAGCGCCCGCCGGGCGCGGGCCCGGATCCGGCGGTGGCGCCAGAGGGTGCGCAGGGCGGCCGTCAGCACCGCCAGGACGGCGACCACCGAGGCGGCGCCGATCACCTCGTCGAAGGGGACGGCGTCGCGGACGTCGGGGTCGGCCCATTCGTCCGGCAGCGGGTTGCCCGGGATCAGGGCGGTGCCGACGACGCCGAGCAGGCCCAGGCAGAGGGTGCTGCACAGGGCGAGGGCGGCGCCGATCACGGTGAGCAGGCGGGTGGCGGTGCGCGGGTGCAGGTGCTGTTCGGCGAGGCGGGCGATCGGCAGGGCCGTCAGCGGGAGGACCAGCGGGAGCAGGACGAACAGGCCCACGGGTCAGCCCGTTCGGCCGGGGTGGCGGTCGGGCCGCGCCGGGGCCTCGGCGGCGTCGTCG
Source organism: Kitasatospora sp. NPDC054939 (assembly GCF_053610105.1). NCBI lineage: Bacteria > Bacillati > Actinomycetota > Actinomycetes > Kitasatosporales > Streptomycetaceae > Kitasatospora > Kitasatospora sp. NPDC054939. Next base: position 19,843 of record NZ_JBSGXP010000043.1, read on the forward strand.
GTGCGGCGGGCCCGGTGGGGTTCCGGGTACCGGTCGGCGTGCCGGTCCGCGGGGTGGGCGCTCCGGTCCGGGTCGGGCTCCGGAGCGGCCTCGGTGAGCAGCGCGCGCAGCAGCGCCTCGTCGTCGGAGCGGAGGCAGCTGACGAAGCTGGTGAGCACCGCGCCCCGGTCGCTCTCGCCGTCCAGCACCTGGCGCATCCGGATGGCGGCGAGTCCGGCGCCGTCGCCGGCGGCCGACCAGAGATAGCCGCGGCCCTCGCGGACCCGGATCACGGACTGCTTCTCGTACAGCCGGGACAGGATGGTGATGACGGTGCTGTACGACAGGCCGCCGTCCAGCCGGTCCTGCACCCAGGTGACGGTGGCGGGTTCGGCGGCCTGCTGAAGGACCGCCAGCACCGCGGCCTCCAGCTCGCCGTGGGCGCGGCGGCGCGTCCGCGGGACTGCGCCCCCGGTCGGCTCCTGCGGCATCTGCGCTCCCCCTCCCGTCGGCGGCTGCTCGGACACCGGCCAGATCCTACCGGCGCGTCCGGCGGGCGGGCCGCCCCGCTGCGCCCGTTCCGGCCCGCGACTCGGCGCCCGCTCCGGCCTTCCCCGCTCCGCCCGTTCCGGCCCGCCGCGCCGAAGGCCCGCTGGTGGGAGGCCGTAGGATTGCTCTACAGTTTTGTAGAGATAACGCGCAGTCATCCTCGGGGCGGCTGCGCGCGATCCGGCCTGCGCGGCCCCCGCCCCGAACCCGTCCGCTGCCCGCCCCGCCCCCGCCCCCGTCGTCCCTCCCGAAGGAGAGCGTCCATGGTGTTCAACCGGCTGCTCGGCGCCCTCGGCGTCGGCGGCCCCGGTGTCCGTACCGTCCTGGACACGCCCGTGGTGCGGCCGGGCGGGGCGGTGGAGGGCCGGGTCGAGCTGGCCGGCGGCAGTCGCGGGTGCGAGGTCCGGGCGGTCGCCCTGCACCTGGCGGCCCGGGTCGACGACGACTGCGTCGAGACCGGCCCCGGGGGCCTCACCCCGTTCGGGGGCGTCCTCGCCGCCGGTCCGCTGGCGCTCGCGCCCGGCGCGGAGCTGGCGGTGCCGTTCTCCTTCGCCGCGCCGTACGGGTCGCCGCTGAGCGTGTTCGACGGCGGGCCGCTGCCGGGGGTGGCGCTGGGGCTGCGCACCGAGGTGGAGGTGGCCGGCGGCCGCGGCAGGGGCGGCACCGGCCTGCTGCACGTCTCCCCGCTGCCGGTGCAGCAGCGGATCCTGGACGCCTTCCGGGCGCGGGGCTTCCGGCTCCGGGGAGCCGGACTGCGGCCCGGCCACCTGCACGGCACCGGTCAGACGCTGCCGTTCCGCCAGGAGTTCGCGTTCCGTCCGCCGCCGCCGTACGCGGGGGTGTGCGAGGAGGTGGGGCTCACCCTTCTCGCCACGCCGTTCCGGGTGGAGGTGGTGGTGGAGGTCGACGGGCGGGGCAGCCTCCCGGGGCGCGGCGGGGAGCCGCCGAACCGCCACACCGTCGAGCACACGGTGACCGAGGCGGAGCTGTCGGAGCGGATCGACGGCTGGACGGAGCGGGCCCTGCGGCGCGGGACACGGCCGCGCGGCCCCTTCGAAGATCGGGTTTTGCCATTCGTTTACACTTTTGTAGAAGGCGGCCGCCCCGATGGGGCATGATTCGGTCACCGGAACGATCACCCTCTGACGAAGTCTGCAAAGGAGTCGCGGACCCCGCGATGGACGAGCCTCCCAGTTCCACCCGTGCCCACCCCCTCCCGACCTGCCCGCAGCCCGGGACGGGGGTGGCACGGTGACCGAAGTGCTGCTCCTGCTCCTGGCGCTGGCCCTGACCGCCGCCTGTGCGGTGTTCGTCGCCGCCGAGTTCTCCCTGACGACCGTCGAGCGCTCCGAGGTCGAGCGCGCCGCGGCGGCCGGGGAGCGCGGTGCGGCCGGTGCGCTCCGGGCCGTCAAGCGCCTCACCTTCCAGCTCTCCGGGGCCCAGCTGGGGATCACCGTCACCAGCCTGGTGATCGGCATGCTCGCCGAGCCCGCGGTCTCCGCGCTGCTGCGCGGCCCGCTGGAGGGCGTCGGCCTGTCCGCGGGGGCGGCGAGCACCGTCGCCCTGCTGCTCGGTGTCCTGATCTCCACCGTCGTCCTGATGGTCGCCGGCGAGCTGGTACCCAAGAACTGGGCGATCTCCCGCCCGCTGGCCGTCGCCAAGGTCGTGGCCGCCCCGCAGTACGCCTTCTCGGCGGCCTTCTCGCCGCTGATCGGGCACCTGAACAACAGCGCGAACCGGGTGGTGCGCCGCTTCGGCCTGGAGCCCGCCGAGGAACTCGCCTCCGCGCGCACCCCGCAGGAGCTGATCGCGCTCGCCCGGCACTCCGCCCGCGAGGGCGCCATAGAGCCGGACACCGCGGACCTCTTCGTCCGGACGCTGCGCCTGCGCGAGCTCACCGCGGAGAACGTGATGACCCCGCGGATCGACGTCCAGGCCCTGGAGGCCCGGGCCACCGCCGCCGACGTCGCCAACCTCACCCGCGCCACCGGCCTGTCGCGCTTCCCCGTCTACCGGGACAGCCTCGACCAGGTCATCGGCACGGTGCACATCAAGCACGCCCTCGCGGTGCCCGCCGAGGAGCGCTCCCGCCGCCGGGTGTCGACCCTGATGGCGCCCCCGCTGCTGGTGCCCGAGACGCTCACCGTCGACCGCCTGCTCGACCGGCTGCGCGGCGAGGAGACCCTCGCCGTCGTCATCGACGAGTACGGCGGCACGGCCGGCATCGCCACCCTGGAGGACATCGTCGAGGAGGTCGTCGGCGAGGTCAGGGACGAGCACGACCCCAACGAGATGCCCGACCTGCTCCACCTCGGCACCGGCCCCGACGGGCGGACCCACTGGGACGCCGACGGCATCACCCGCACCGACCAGCTGGAGGCGCTCGGCATGCCGGTGCCGGACGGCCCCTTCGAGACGCTGGCCGGCCTGGTCGCCGACCGCCTCGGCCGGATCCCGGTCGTCGGGGACACCGTCGAGGTCGCGGGCTGGCTGCTGCAGGTCCACAGCGTCGCCCACCACGTGGCCGAGCGCGTCCGGGTGACCGGCGCCGCGCCGGGCCGCGAGGACTCCGCCGAGGGCGACGGCCCCGCTCGCGGGGAGCGTGACCGGTGACCGCCGTCCAGCTGTTCATCGGCCTGCTCACCCTGGTGAGCAACGCCTTCTTCGTCGGCGGCGAGTTCGCCCTGATCTCGGTCCGCCGCAGCCAGGTCGAACCGCGCGCCGAGGCCGGCGACCGCCGCGCCCGCACCGTCATCTGGGGCCTGGAGCACGTCTCCGCGATGCTCGCCACCGCCCAGCTCGGCATCACCGTCTCCTCGCTGGTGCTGGGCGCGGTCGCCGAGCCGGCCATCGCCCACCTGCTGGAGCCGGGCTTCCACGCCCTCGGCGTGCCGGACGCGCTGACCCACCCCATCGCGTTCGTCATCGCGCTCACCCTGGCGACCTACCTGCACATGCTGGTCGGCGAGATGATCCCGAAGAACCTCGCGCTGGCCGCGCCGGAGCGCGCCGCGTTCCTGCTCGTCCCGCCGCTGGTCGCCACCACCCGGGCGCTGCGACCGCTGGTGTTCTCGATCAACGCCTTCGCCAACGGCATCCTGCGGCTGCTGAAGGTCGAGCCCAAGGACGAGGTCGGCTCGGTGTTCACCGAGGAGGAGCTGTCCCGCATGGTCAAGGACTCCTCGGACGCCGACCTGCTCAGCGAGCGCGACACCGAACTCCTCCAGGACGCCCTGGAGCTGGGCTCGCGCCCGGTCTCCGAGGTCGTCACCCCCAGCGCGGACGTGGTCTTCGCCCACCCCGGCACCACGCCCGAGCAGCTGGAGGAGCTGGCCGCCCGCACCGGGTTCTCGCGCTTCCCCGTGCTCGGCCCGGACAAGAAGGTCAGCGGCTACCTGCACATCAAGGACGCCCTGGAGGCCGACAGCCAGCGCGACCGGCCCTTCCCGCTGCGCGCCCTGCGGCCGATCGCCCGGGTCTCCGAGCACACCCCGCTCGACGACGTGCTCACCGCGATGCGCCGCTCCGGCACCCACCTGGCCGCCGCGGTCAGCGCCGACGGCATCGCGCTCGGCCTGGTGACCATGGAGGACGTGCTGAAGGAGCTGGTCGGCCCGGCGCCCGCCGCCGGCTGACCCGCCGCCACCGCCCGTGGGCGGGCCCGGACTCCCCGGGCCCGCCCACGGGCGTTCCGGCCCCCGAAGGAGGTCTGGACCACCGCCGGGCGATGGCCGGATCCGACCGCTGCGGACGGGCCCCCGCGGCGCCACCGTGGTGCTCCGTCCGGCCGTGCCGGCCCCCGGCGCCGGCCGTGCCGACGGCCCACCCTCACGGCGGCTGATCCGGCGCCGGCCCCGCGGCCCCGGCCGGCCGATCCGGCAGGAAGGTCACCTGCGGGGCGCCGGTGGCCGGGTGGACGGCCACCTCGGCGGCCACCCCGTAGACCTCGGCCAGCAGCTTCGGGGTGAGCACGTCCCCGGGCCGCCCGGCGGCGGTCAGCGCGCCGTCCTGCAGGACGTACAACCGGTCGCAGAAGCGGGCGGCGAGGTTGAGGTCGTGCAGCGCCACCAGCACGGTCGCGGGCAGCCGCCGCAGCAGGCCGAGGACGTCCAGCTGGTGGCGGATGTCCAGGTGGTTGGTGGGCTCGTCCAGGACCAGCAGGGCCGGCTGCTGGGCGAGGGCGCGGGCGATCAGCACCCGCTGCCGCTCGCCCCCGGAGAGCCGGTCGACCGGGCGGTCCGCCAGCCCGGCCGCGCCCACCGACCGCAGGGCCCAGCGGACGAGCTCGGCGTCCCCGGGGGTGTCCGCGTCGAGCAGCCGCTTGTGCGGGGTGCGGCCCATCGCGACGACCTCCCGGACCGTCAGGTCGAAGTCCGCGCCCGGCTCCTGCACCACCGCGGCCAGCGTCCGGGCCAGCGTGCGCACCGGCAGCCGCCAGGCGTCGGCGCCGTCCACCCGGACCTGCCCGTCCGCCGGGCGCAGCACCCGGTAGACGGCGCGCAGCAGGCTCGACTTGCCGCTGCCGTTGGGCCCGACCAGGCCGACCACCTCGCCCGGCCGGGCGGTCAGCGACACCTCGCGCACCAGGCGGCGGGCGCCGGCCGTGAGGGTGAGGCCGTCGACCCGGAGCTCGGCGGCGCTCATCGGGCCCCCCGGTCCGCGGTGCGGGCGTCGCGCCGCAGCAGCCAGAGGAAGAACGGGCCGCCGCACAGCGCGGTCAGGATGCCGACCGGGATCTCGGTCGGGGCGGCGACCGTCCGCGCGGCGATGTCGGCCCAGACCAGGAACACCGCCCCGGACAGGGCTGCGGCGGGCAGCACCCGGCGGTGGTCGCCGCCGACGAACAGCCGGACCACGTGCGGCAGGATCAGCCCGATGAAGCCGATCGGCCCGGCCGCCGCGACCAGCACACCGGTGACCAGCGACAGCAGGACGAACATCCGGGCCCGGAAGCGGGCCACGTCCAGCCCCAGGGTGGTGGCCGACTCCTCGCCGGCCAGCAGCAGGTTCAGCGAGCGGGCCTGCAGCAGCAGGACGCCGGTGCCGAGCAGCAGGGCGGCGCCCGGCAGCCAGAGGGTGGCCCACTGCACGCCGCCGATCCCGCCGAGGGTCCAGGCGAGCACGGCCCTGGCCTCGTTGCCGCGGTCGGCGGTGAGCAGCAGCAGGTCCGTCACGGCGGTGAGGACCGCGGCGCAGGCCACCCCGGCCAGCACCAGCCGCACCGGGGTGATCCGTCCGCCGGCCCGCGCAGTGGCGTAGACCAGGAGCAGGGTCAGCAGCGCGCCGGTGAACGCGGCGGCGGACAGCGAGAGCGGCCCGAGCAGGCCGACCCCGAAGACGATCACCGCCACCGCCCCCAGCGAGGCGCCCGAGGACACCCCCAGCAGGTACGGCTCGGCGAGCGGGTTGCGCACCAGCGCCTGCAGGGCGGTGCCGACCACGGCCAGCCCGGCGCCGGTGACCGCGCCGAGCAGCACCCGCGGGGCACGCACCTCCAGGACGATCGTCTCGCGGGCCCGCGACCACGAGGGCTCGACCCAGTCGGCGCCCAGGGCGCGGGTGACGATCCCCCAGACCTCGCCGGCGGGCACCGGCACCGAGCCGATGGCGAGCCCGGCCGTCAGCGAGAGCAGCAGCAGTGCCCCGAGCGCCGCCAGCGCCAGCGGGAACGGCACGCGGCCGCCCCGGCCGTCCCCGTCGGGCGCCCCGCGCGGGGCTCCGCCGCCCGCAGGGTCGGCGGGCGGCGCGTCCGCGGGGGTGCGGGCGGGGGTGCCGGCGGTCACCGGAACCGCTCGGGGTGCAGGCCCCGGGCGAGGTCCTCCACCGCGTAGGGCGGCCGGACGCCGACCAGGGTGGCGGTGAGCGGCAGCACCACGAACCGCTTGTTGCGGATCGCGGGGACGTCCGCCAGCGCCGGCTGGGCGAGCAGGAAGTCCTGCTTCTGCTGCACGGTGCCGGCGTCCGCGTAGTCGTAGACGGCGATCACCTCGGGCCGGCGCTCGACGACCTGCTCCCAGGAGGCGTCGCCGAACACGTCGTCGAGGTCGGCGAAGACGTTGCGCCCGCCGGCCAGCCGGATGATCTCGGTGCCCAGGCTCCGGCCGCCCGCGGTGAACGGCGCCTTCTCCCCGCTGTCGTAGACGAACACCGGGACGGCCGGTGCTCCCTGGACGGCCTTGCCGGCCGCGTCGATCCGGGCCCGCAGGTCGGCGACCAGCCGGTCGGCCCGTTCGCGCACCCCGAAGATGCCGCCGACGGTGCGGATCTCCTCGTAGGCGTCCTCCATCGTGACCCGCTGCTTCCCGCAGTACTCGCGGTTGAGATGGGTCCTGATCCCGGCGTCCTGGAAGGCCTTGCGGGACCGGCCCTCCTTCTCGGCGAACGCGCTGCCGTAGCCGCCGTACACGAAGTCCGGCTCGGCGTTGAGCACCGTCTCGAAGGAGGGCTCCTTCGGTGCGAGCTGCCGGATGCCCTTGAAGTCCTTCTCGTGCTGCGGCAGGACGGCGGAGTCGGGGAAGGCCGTCCCGACGATCCGGTCCCTGAGGCCCAGCGCGAGCATCAGCTCGGCCGGGTGCTGGTGGATGGTGACCACCCGGGCGGGCGGCCGGTCGTAGGTGGTGGTGACCCCGCAGTTCTCGACGGTCACCGGGAAGCCCGGGGCCGGGCCGGTGCCGGCCGCGCCGTCGGCGGCGGTGCCGGCGCCTCCGCAGCCGGCGATCAGGACCAGTGCGGCCGCGGCGACCGCGGTCCGGGTGCGGCGGTGCGGTGCGGGCGGGGGAGAAGGGAAGCCGGGCAGGCCGACGCTCACGTGATGCCTCCTGGGGAGTCCGCGCTCCTCGGAACGGGCCCGCGACAGGGCAGTGTCCTGACTCCCAGGTGCGGCGCCGCCGCCCCTGCCGTGCCGGGCACGCGGGGCGTCGGAGGGCCGCACTCCGGTCACAGTGGCGGGACCGTGCCGGATTCGCACCGGCTTCCTGATCTCCCGTCGCGGCGATGACGCGGTGATGCTACTTTTCGCCGGCCGTCCGGGGAAAGGGCGTGCGGATCAACGCCGCGCGCCCCCTGACGTGCCGTCACTCCTCCCGGACGGCCCGGACGATCAGCCGTTCGGCGTTCTCGTCGTACGGGCGGCCGTCGAAACCGCCGAACACCTCGATGCCCGCGAACCCGGCTCCGGCGAGCATCGCCCGCAGCTCCACCGCGCTGTAGACGAACCACACCAGGCTCGTCGGCGGCGCCGCGCCGGGGCAGGCGGAGGACGGCCACGCCGAGCACGCGGGATGGCCTGCCGCACCGTCGACCCAGTCCGCGGGGTCACCGTGACGAGCGCGTGCGGTCCCGCACGCGCGCAGTGGCAGGTCTTCGAACTCGCGGGCGCGGCCCCGGACGGGGGCCTCCTACCGGCCGTCGCTTCCCGGGACGGGCCCAGTGCTGAAGACGGCTGTCGTTCCCACTCACCGCTGCGGGACAGTCCCGGATTCGCACCGGGTTCCCTCTTGCGACGCGCCGCGGCGGGGCGGCGCGAACCGACTGCAGGGCCCAGCGTAGGCGCACGATCCGGGCCGCGACAGGGGGCGGAGCGCGGTTGGCCGGTTCTGGCCGGGACACGTCAATGGTCCAACCGTCGTGCGGTGGCCCGGAGTTCACCGGAGTCCCCGGGCGGGCACCCAACCGGAGGCATCGGCCCGCGTGCCGCCCGGCAGCCGGGCACCGCGCCGGTAGCTTGATCGGGGACCGGGGGCAGGCGACGACGGGACGGACCCACATGAGCAGCGGGCAACTCGATCTCACCGGACTGCGGCGGGTCTACGGCCGCCCGGGCAGCCGGCTCTTCTACGGACTGGTGTGCCGCAACGCCCGGCACTGGGGCTGGACCGAACCCGGCCAGTCCAAATGGCGCTGCTGGCGCGCCCAGCGCCGACTGGAGGACGTCCTCGGACGCAAGCTCGCGCTGCCGGTCGGCGCCTCCGTCCTCGACCTGGGCTGCGGCTCCGGCGTGGTCGCGCAGGCCATGGCCGCCCGCTTCGGCCTCCGGGTCACCGGGGTCGACGTCCTCGACTTCCACCTCGCCCAGGCCCGCCGGCTCGGCAGCCGCTCGGCCCTGGACGAGCGCACCAGCTTCCACTGGGGGGACTACCACGACCTGGAGTTCCCGGACGGCTCCTTCGACGGCGCCTACTCGATGGAGACGCTGGTCCACTCCTACGACCCCGAGCGGGCACTGGCCGAGTTCTTCCGGGTGCTCCGCCCGGGCGGCCGGCTGGTGCTGCTCGGCCCGATCGGCCGGCCGCCGGAGACCATGACCCCGCACGGACGGGCCGTCATCGAGCGCTACCTCGACGACATGGCCTTCCCCGGCCCCCGGCGCTACCACACCGGGAACCTGGGGCAGCTGCTGGAGGCCGCGGGCTTCCGGGTCGAGGAGGAGCTCGACGCGACCGACCGCTACCTCCCGACCGCCGAGGCGCTCCACGCGTACTTCCTCCTCCCGTACGCCCTGCTGGACGCCGTCGGAAGGGCCGACCGCTGGCTCGGCCTGCGCTCGGTGGTCGAGATGTACCGGGTGAAGGAGCACATCTCCTGGTACGTCCACACCGCCGTCAAACCGGGCTGACGGCGCACCGCCCCCCGCGGACCGGAGGGTGCGCGGAGGGCGGTGCGGGTGTGGCGGTGGTGGTGCCGGTCGGGCGGCCCCGGTCAGGTGGCCGAATCGGTCGGGCAGGGCGGCAGGGTCGACGGCCCGGGACCGGTCGCACAGGTCGGGGTCGCCGTCCGGGGCACCGTGGTGGTCGCCGTGGCCGCCGTCGTCGCGGTGGTCGCGGTGGCCGGGGCGGTCGCCGTGGTGGTGGTGGTCGTGGTCGTCGTGGTGGTGGTGGCGGTCGTGGGCGTGGTGCCGGTCGGCGTGCCGGTCCCGGTGGACGGCGCGGTGGTCGTCGTGGTGGTCGTGGGCGTGGTGCCGGTCGGCGTGCCGGTCGTCGTGGTGGCGCTGCCGCTGGTCGGCCCGGTCGACGTCGCACCCGAGGTGGTGCTCGTCCCGGTCGCGGAGCCCGTCCCGGAGGTGGTGCCCGTCCCCGAACCGGTCCCGGAGGTGCTGCCCGGGGCGGAGGCCGACGTGGTGACCGGGGTCATCGGCGCGGCCGGCGGGATGCCGGGCGTCAGCGGCTCCTTCGGGGCCGGCACGGTCTTGTCGACCACCTCGACGGTCGCCGTCAGCCGGGCGAAGAAGCCGCCGGTCTGGACGTTCACCAGGATCAGCTCCTTCACCGGAGCGGGCGCCGGGGCCACGATGATCAGCGAGGTCGGCTTGAAGCCCGTCCAGGCCTTCCCGGTGTACTTGGCGTCCGACACCAGCTTCGGCGGCCCCAACGGGTTGCCGCACCCGCACCGCACCCGCGGCACGCCCTGGGCGTCGACCAGGACGGCGGTGCCCGCCTGCAGGGCGGACTGGTAGCCGACCGCCGCACCGCTCTTGTAGCTGTGGTTGGTCACCCGGGTGTCGACCCGCAGGTACGCGGTGGTCAGCGAGCGCATGTACGAGGGCACCTCCGACTGCTGGATGCCCTGCGCGGACGCCCACGCCTGGCCCTTCGAGCCGGTCGACGTCTGGCTGATCAGCCGTTCGGTGTCACAGCTGGGCCGCTCCATGGTGCCCGCGTAGAGCCCGTTGGACGAGCCCTCGACGGTGCGGATGCCGGCCGCCGTCGTGGTGGTGGCCGCCCCGGGGGTGGTGGGCCCGGACGTCGGAGCGGTGGACGCCGGGGGAGCGGTCACGGCCTGGGTCTCCACCGAAGGGGTGAACGGGTCCGGACCGGCGTCCGAGGAGCTCTGCAGCGCGATCTCGTTGGCGGCGGGGATGGCGTCGCCGTCCTTGCTGCCGCTGTTGACGATCAGCACCGTGCCCACGGCGGCCAGCACCGCGACGGCGGTGACCCCGCCGATCCACCGCCAGGAGCGCCACCAGGGCGTGCGCCCGCCGGGCCCGCCCGGCGGGGGGCCTCCGGTCGGGGGCGGACCCGAGCGGGGACCCGACGGCGGTCCGGACAGCGGTCCCGAGGGCGGGCCGTACGGACGGCCGGGCCCCGACGGCGGTTGGGAACTCATGGGGACTCCGTTTCGCAGACGGTCGGCGGACGCGGCCGGAACCGGCCGCCACCGGTACTCCTTTCTGCCCCGGCTCCCCAGCGGCCGCAACAGCAGGCGCAGTTGCCCCGCACCGGCCGCGCGGACCCCGGCGGGCGCCCGGAGGCCGCCCGCCGGGAGCGGCGGCGCGGCCCCGCACCGGCGGAACCCGGCACCCCGGCACCCCCCGTCCGGGCGAACGGGACCGCCCGCGGACCGCGCACCGGCCCGTCGTGGGCGAGGCTGGGACCGGAGGGGGAACCACCGGCGGAGACCCAGGAGCCCGCATGCGCCAGGAGCCCCCCAACGAAACGGCCCGGATCGGGGCGGCCGACCCCCGCCGACCCGCAGGCACCGCCGCGGTGCCCGGCCCGCCCGGGTTCGTCCGCGGCTGGCTCGACGCCCTCGCGGTGGTCGCCGCCGGATTCGCCGCCATGGCGGCCGTCGCCGCCCTCGGCCTCTGGCTCGCCGACGCCGACCGGCTCCCCGCCGGCTCGTTCCCGTCCGTGCTCGCCGCCGTCCTCGCCCTCGCCGTCGGCGGCTCCGTCCAGCTGGACGGCGGGGCCGGCTTCTTCGCCGAGGTCGACGCCGGGATCACCGCCATGCCGCTGACGGTCAGCCTGGTCGGCGCCCTGGCGACGGTCGAGGTGTTCCTGCGCCAGCTGCGCTTCCGCGCGGTCGCCCACGGCACCGAGCTGCTCGGCCGCATCCTGCGGATCGCCGTGCTCTGGCTGGTCGCCCTCGCCCTGATCACCGCCGCCGCCCGGCGCACCTTCGTCGTGCAGCTCGGCAACGAACTCGTCGACACGCTCGGCACCGCCCTCGGCCTCACCCCCGAGATCGGCTTCCACGCCGACCCCGCGACCACCCTCGGACTCGGCCTGCTCTGGCTGCTGGTCGTCCTGGCCCTCGCCTTCGCGGTGTCCCGGCGCGCCCCGCTGCCGCCCACCCTGCTGCCCTACCAGCAGGCCGTCCGGCCGGCCGCCTCCGCCCTGCTCGCCGTCCTGCTCGCCTACGTGCTGATCGGGCTGGTCGCCGGCCTGGTCGCCGCCGGGGTGCGCGGCAACGCCCGGGAGACCGTCGCCGTCCTCCTGCTCGCCCTGCCCAACCTGGCCTGGCTCGGTTTCGGCGTCGGCCTCGGCGCCGAATGGCAGGGCCACCTCAGCGGGGCGATCGGCCTGCCGATGCCGCCGGTCCTCTCCGAGGTGCTCCGGACGGAGGACGGCCGGGAGGTGACGGTGAGCCTCGGCACCCTCGCCGAGCAGGACGCCCGGGCCTGGTGGCTGCTTCCCGTCGCGGCGGTGCTGATGCTCGGCGCCGGCGTCCTGGCCGCCCGCCGCTCGCCGTACGGCCTGCCGCTCTGGCGGCACGCCGTACGGGTCGGGCTGGCCGCGGCCGTCGCCATGCTGCTGGTGGGCGTCTGGTCACGGGTCTCGGCCGACTACGGGCTGTCGGTGCTGGGCGTCGGCACCGGTGAGGACGAAGGCGAACTGGCCGACCTGCTCGGCCTGTTGCCCGGCGGCAACACCGCCACCGGACTGGCGAACGGCTCGCTGTCGCTGCAGCCCCGGCTGCTGCTCGCGGTCCCGCTGGCGGCCGGCTGGGGGCTGCTGGCGGGCCTCGTCGGCGGTGCGCTGGCGGGCCGCAGCGGCCCGCGCGGCGAGGTCCCGCCCGCGGACCGGCAGCCGTAGGGCGTGTCTGACAATTCGCGCCCGGCGGGAATCGTCAGACACGCCGTAGGCCGCGCGGCGGCCTCACCAGGCGGGCGGAGTGGAGCTCGGGCGTATCGACGCGGGGTCGACCACCGGCGCGGCCCAGTCCGGCACCCCCGGCAGGCCGCGGGGCGCCGCGCCCACGCCGGCCGCCACGCTCGGCACCGGCTCGGTCGCCGGCCCGCCCGCCTGCCACGGCGCGGGGTGCCGGTGCCCCGGCGCGAGCGCGGCGCGCAGCTCGTCCACGAACTGCAGGCAGCTGTCGAAGCGCTGGTCCGGCTCCTTGGCCAGCGCCCGGGCCACCACCGCCTCGACCGACTCCGGCAGGCCGGGGCGGTGCGCGCGCAGCGAGGGCGGCGGGTCGTTGAGGTGGGCCCAGAGGATCGCGAGGTCGCTCTCGCGCTGGAACGGCGGCCGGCCGGCGACCATCTCGAAGACCACGCAGGCGAGGCTGTAGAGGTCGCAGCGGCCGTCCACCGGCTTGCCGGAGATCTGCTCCGGGGCCGCGTAGTCGAGGGTGCCGACGATCTGGCCGACCGTGGTCAGGCCGCTCAGCGACAGCGACTTCTTGGTGAGCCCGAAGTCCGTCAGGTAGAGGTGCTCGGGGTGCTCGCTGTCGGTGCCCGCGGCGACCAGGATGTTGCCCGGCTTCACGTCCCGGTGGACCAGCCCGTGCAGGTGGGCGGCGTCCAGCGCGGAGGCCACCTGCTGGGCCAGCCGGGCCGCCCGGTCCACCGGCAGCGGACCGTCCCGGCCGATCAGCGCGCGCAGGTCCCGGCCCTCCACGTAGCGCATCGCGATGAACAGGATGCCCTCGCTCTCGCCCGCCTCGAACACCGGGATGATGTGCGGGTGGTCGATCGCCGCGGCGGCCTCCGACTCGTGCACGAAGCGCTGGCGGAACACCTCGTTGCGGGCCAGCTCGGGCGCCAGCAGCTTCATCGCGACCGTCCGGCCGAGCCGCAGGTCCTTCGCCCGGTAGACCACCGCCATGCCGCCGCGGCCGATCTCGCCCTCCAACCGGTAGCCGGCCAGCTTGCGGCCGACCATGCCGGACGGCAGCCCGGGGAGCGGCTGCGGCTCGGTGGCGGGCGTGTCCCCGGTGGCCGCGGCCGGTGGCGGTGGCGGCGGGGGCGGGGTCTCGGCGGGCACCACGGTGACGGGCCGCGGCGGTGGCGGTGGCGGGGGTGGTTCCTCGGGGGTGACCACGGCGGTGGGCGGCGGCGGCGGTGGGGGCGGGGCGTCGGGCGTGACCACGGCGGTGGGCGGTGGCGGCGGGGCCGGTTCCTCGGGGGTCACCACCGCGGTGGGGGGTGGCGGTGCGGGTTCGGGCGGTTCCTCGGGGGTGACCACGGCGGTGGGCGGCGGGGCTTCGGGCGTGACGATGGCGGTCGGGGGTGGCGGTGGGGGCGGGGCGTCGGGGGTGACCACGGCGGTGGGCGGCGGCGGAGGGCCGGGGGCGACCACGGCGGTCGGCGCCTCGGGCGGGGTGTCGCGCGCGGGCGGCCGGTCGTCCTCCTCCGGCGGGCCCGGGGTGGTGGGCGGGTCCTCGGGGTCGGGCTCGGGGCGGATCACGGCTCGACCACCTGGGTGGCCTCGTACGCGTGCGGGGAGTCGTGGGGCGCGGGGCCGGGTCCGTTCGAGGTCGGCCGGGCGGTGGCGGCGTACGTCTGGAGCTGGAGCCCGTCGCAGTAGCACCACCGGTCGTGCACCGGGTCGAACACCCACAGCGAGTCGCCGTCGATGGCCAGGCCGATCCGCAGGCCCCGGGTGCGGTCGCGGAACGCCTCCAGGTCGGTGCCGCCCGCGGCGAGGTCCTCCAGCAGGGCCCGGTAGCGGCCGAGCGCCCGCTCGACCTCCGCCAGGGCCGGCCGGGGGTCGGCGGTGCGGCCGCGGGGCTGGGTGGCGGTGGTGGGCTCCTCGGGGAGCGAGACGAGCAGCCGGCCGTCCACCCATGCCGACCAGCCGTTGGCGCACATGATGTGCCCCCAGTCGCCCTCCCGGCCGATCAGCTGGACGGGCAGCAGCGGGTCCAGCCGGGTGGAGGGCTGCATCGGGTCGGGGGCGGTCCAGGTGGGCAGGCCGTCCCGGGGCGCCACGTGTGTGGGGCGGAAGTCGAACTCGGTCATCGGCGGGCTCATTTCCGCATGATCGCGGGCTCGTGGCGGCGCAACAGGTTGAGGATCGCGAGGCCCAGGAGGACGGAGATCCCCACCAGGATGGCCATGCTGCGCAGCCAGAGCCCGCGGTCGTGGCGGAAGAGCGGGTCGGCGGTGATGGAGTTCGGCAGGATGGCGTGCAGGTCGACGGTGCCGGCCATGGCGGCCAGGCCCCAGCGGGACGGGACCAGCCAGGCGAACTGCTCCAGCCCGGGCACCGCGTACAGCTTGAGCATCGCGCCGCTGAAGACGATCTGGACCACCGAGAGGAGGACCAGCATCGGCATGGTCGCCTCCTCCTTGGCGACCATGGCGGAGACCAGCAGGCCGAGCATCATCGCGCTGAAGGACAGCATGGCGACGGCGAGGATCAGTTCGGGGAGCGCGGGTAGGAAGACGCCGCTGTCGACGGCCACGCTCAGGTCCACCCCGAACAGGCCGACCGTGGTGAGCACCGCGGCCTGGACGACCGTGATCACCCCGAGCACCACCACCTTGGAGACCAGGTACGCCGATCTGGACAGGCCGACGACGCGTTCTCGCTGGTAGATGGCGCGTTCCTTGACGATTTCGCGGACCGCGTTGGCGGAGCCGGTGAGCAGGCCGCCGATGCAGAGGGTGAGCAGGCAGTTCAGCGCGTTCTCGGGGGTGAGCCGGCCGCCGGTGATCACCCGGCACATCGCGCCGACGATGAACGGCAGCGCGACCATGACGGTCAGGAACAGCTTGTCGGCGGCCAGCACGGCCGAGTAGCGGCGGATCAGGGTGCCGAGCTGCGAGCCCCAGCTCTGCGGCTTGGCCGGCCCGAGGTACGCCTCGCCTCCCGGGGCCGGCTGCGGGACGGGGGACTCGGTCGCCGCGGCGACGTACTGCTCGTACTGGGGGGACTCGCGGAACCGGCGCTGCCAGGTCTCGTGGTCCTCGTTCTCGAAGGCCTCGAAGGCCTGCGGCCATTCGGTGAACCCGAAGAACGGCAGCGCCTCGTCGGGCGGACCGTAGTAGGCGGTCCGGCCGCCCGGGGCGAGCACCAGCAGCCGGTCGCAGACGTCCAGGCTGAGCACGCTGTGGGTGACCACGACGACCGTGCGGCCGTCGTCGGCCAGGTCCCGCAGCATCTGCATGACGGAGCGCTCCATGCCCGGGTCGAGGCCGGAGGTCGGCTCGTCGAGGAAGAGCAGGGACGGCTTGGTGAGCAGTTCGAGGGCGACGCTGACGCGTTTGCGCTGGCCGCCGGAGAGGCTGGAGATCACCAGGTCGGCGCGCTTCTCCAGGCCCAGTTCGTGGATCACCTCGGTGACCCGGGCGGCCCGTTCGGAGGCCGCGGTGTCGCCGGGGAAGCGCAGTTCGGCGGCGTAGGTGAGGGCCCGCCGGACGGTCAGCTGGGTGTGCAGGATGTCGTCCTGCGGCACCAGGCCGATCCGCTGGCGCAGTTCGGCGTAGTCCCGGTAGAGGTCGCGGCCGTCGTACAGGACGGTGCCCTCGTCGGCGGGCCGCAGCCCGGTGAGGGCGTTGAGCAGCGTGGACTTGCCGGCGCCGCTGGGGCCGGCCACGGCCAGCAGGGCCTTCTCGGCGAGCGGGAAGGAGACGTCGTCCAACAGGACCCGCCGGTCCTTGCCGACCCGTACGAACAGGCCCTGCACGTTGAGCGAGATCTCGCCGGTGTCGACGTACTCGACGAGCCGGCCGTCCACCAGGCAGAGCGCCGAGTGCCCGATGCCGACGATGTCGGCGGGCCCGACGACGGCCTGCTGCACGGGGCGGCCGTTGAGGTAGGTGCCGTTGTGGCTGCCCAGGTCGACGATCTCGTGGGCGCCGTCCGGCAGGCTGCGCAGCTCGGCGTGGTGGCGCGAGACCACCAGGTCCTGGAGGACCAGGTCGTTGTCGGGTGCGCGGCCGATCCGGACGGTCGGGGCCGCCAGCGGCAGGACGGCGCTCGGCCGGCGGAAGATGCCGGAGCTCGCCGGCGCCACCAGCGACGGCCGCTCCCGCGGGGGCTCCGGCAGCACGGCGAAGCTGGCGCTCGGGCCGTCCGCGGAGTTCCCGAAGCGGATGCGGGTGCCCGGGCCGATGTCCTCGCGCCGGATGCGCCGACCGTCGGCGTAGGTGCCGTTGGTGCTGCCGACGTCCTCCAGCAGCCAGTGCCCGGAGTCCGTCAGCAGCACGGCGTGGTGCCAGGACACCCGGGGGTCGTCGAGGACGATCTCGCTGGTCGGGTCGCGGCCGACGTGATACTCCCGACTCGGGTCGATCAGCTGCGAGTCGGTGTCGGTGACGAGAACCAGTGGCGGCGCGGCGGGCGCGCCAGAGCGCTCTCCCATAGTCCGATCTTATCGCCGGGTGCCCCGACCGGCTGGACGAGACCGCGCGCCGGGTCCGCCACCGGCCGGCGGGGTGCCGCGGCCCGGGCGGGTTCCCGGGATGCCGCCGGTGAACAGGAAGGCGGCGGCGGCGATGGCGCTGCAGGCCAGCACCGCGGCCTTCAGCCCGTCGATCTGCGCGTCCCGGTAGTTCTCCACCAGGGCCGCCGCCTCGTCCGGCGGGACGTCCCCGCGCGCGGCCAGCGCGTCGGCCAGCTGGTCGGCCGGGACGAAGGAGATGCCCGCCTCGATCCGCAGGCCCGCCTGCTCCTGGACGGACTGCGAGATCCGCGGGTCGTCCTCGATGTTCGAGGTGACGGCCCCGGCCAGGGCGCCGATCAGGATCGCGCCGATCAGTGCCGTCCCGACCGAGGAGCCGAGGTTCTGCGCGGTGTACTGCAGCCCGCCGGCCGCGCTGCGCTCGGCCGCCGTCACGCTGGACTGCACCACGTTGCCGAGCTGGGAGGCGAGCAGGCCCATCCCGAGGCCGAGCGCGGCCATCGACCCGGCGAAGGACGCCCCCTGCAGCTCGGGCCCGATCGCCGTGATCAGCCAGACCGTGGCGCCCAGCAGGACGAGCAGCCCCGCCCGGACGACGGTGCGCGGCGAGGCGATCCGGAGCAGCAGCGAGCCGCTCATCGAGGCCAGAAGCATCGTCACCGACACCGGCAGCAGTTCCAGGCCGGTCTCGAAGGCGTCCATCCCCTGGACGGCCTGGAGGTAGAGCGGGATCACGAAGAACAGCCCGAGCAGCACGGTGTTCTGGTTGAACAGCGTGGTCAGACCGGACCGCAGGGTCCGGTTGGCGAACAGGTCCAGCGCCAGCAGCGGGTCGCCGCCCCGGGTCTCGTACCGGCGCTCGTGCAGCCGGAACAGGTTGAGCAGCGCGGCCCCGAGCGCCACCACGAACAGCGTCGGCGAGAAGCCCAGCACGGTGAACGGCGGGTTCCGCGGCGCCACCCAGCCCCAGGTGCCGCTCTGCAGCACGGCCAGCACCATCAGCGCCAGCCCGCAGGCCGACAGCGCGGCGCCGGTGACGTCCAGCGGGTTCCGCCGGGCCGGGGCCTCCTCGCGCGGGATCCACCCCATCGCCAGCAGGATCGCCGCCACCAGGACCACCTCGCCGGCGAACACCAGCCGCCAGGTCAGGTAGGTCGTCACCCAGCCGCCCAGCAGCGGCCCGACCGCGATCCCGGCGCCCGCCAGGCCGCCGATCACCCCGTACGCCACCGCCCGGTCGCGGCCGGTGTACGAGCCCGCCACCAGCGCGGCCAGCGCCGGCAGCACCAGCGCCGCGCCCAGGCCCTCGATCACCGACCAGCCCAGCGCCAGCACCCCCACGGTCGGCGCCACGGCGGTCAGCGCGGAGCCGCAGCCGTACACCCACAGGCCCACCACGAAGACCCGGCGGCGGCCGTAGCGGTCGCCCAGCTTGCCGCCGGTCAGCATGAAGGCCGCCATCACGAGGGTGTACAGCGTGATGACGGCCTGGATCGCGGTGACCTCGGTGTCGAAGTCCTCGACCAGCTGGCTGATCGACACGTTCATCACCGAGGCGTCCAGCACCATCAGGAACTGCGCGGTCCCCAGGACGGCCAGGGCCTTCCAGCGGTTCACGGTGCCTCCCGGGCGCGCGGCGGGTGCGGACGGTGCGCACCCGGTGCGCTGGCCCGAATCTAGGCCGACGGCGGGCCCGAGGCGTGCGGGGCGGGCCCGCCGGGAGCCGTTCGGGTGAGGGGACGCCGGGGGCCGGGCGTGGCGCACCCGACCCCCGGCCTCCCTCAGACCTCCTCAGGCCCCCTCGTCCAGGCCCCCTCAGGCCCCGGCGCCCTCCGTGACCGGCGGGACGCCGTCGGCGAGCTCCCGCAGCGCCGCCGTGAACGCCCCGACCCAGCCGGTGACCGTCGCCCGGCGGAACAGGTCGGTGCTGTATTCGAACCGGATCCGGATGCCGTCCGGGCCCGGCTCGATCCGGACGTAGAGCTCGGTCCGCGCTACGCCGGCGCTCTCCAGGCCGTGGACCTCGGTCTTCACGCCCGGCAGCTCGACCGCCGGCCGGTCGGGGTCGACCACGGTCAGCATCACCGCGTCGTACGGCCTGCGGTCGCGGCCCGGTCCGCGGTCCGCCGGTCCGCCGCCGGGCCCCGGGGCGTCGCCCGCGGTCGCGACGATCACCTCGTCCCATGCCAGCGCCTGGTGCCCGAGCGCGTCGAACAGCGCCCGCGTGGTGCGGTCGAGGGCCGCCTCGAACGGCACCCCCGGATCGGCCGCCACCCGCAGCGGCACCGGCCCGCCGACCATGCCGACGGTGCCGAAATGCGCCGGATCGGTGCGGTTGGCACTGGACAGGGCGAGCACCAGGTCGGACTGGCCGCAGAGCCCGCCGAGCCAGCGGGCGCACACCGTGGCCAGCAGCGCCGGCAGGGTGCTGCCCCGCTCGGCCGCCAGCCGCCGCAGCCGGTCCGCCGGCCCGGGCGGCAGCGCCGCCCCCACCACCGCCCCGCGCCCGGACGGCTCGGCCGGGCGCGGGCGGTCGACGGGCAGCCGCGGCCCGCTCGGCTCCCCGGCCAGCGCGTCCCGCCAGAACCGCTCCAGGCCCGCCCGGCCCGCACCCGTGGTCAGCCGGGCCTGGTCCGCGACGTACGCCCGGTACTGCGGCGCCGCGGGCAGAACAGGTTCGGCGCCGGCGCAGGCCGCCTCGTAGAGGGCGGGCAGCTCGCCCAGCAGCAGTCCCAGGGACCAGGCGTCGATCACCAGGTGGTGGAAGACCAGGACCAGCGCCCAGGAGCCCTCGCCGAGCCCGGCGAGCCCGGCCCGCCACAGCGGCGCCCGGTCCGGGGCGAACGGCCGCCCCGCCAGCTGCGCGCACCAGGCGTCCAGCGCCTCCGGGTCCACCTGCTCCGTCCGGACCTCCGGTGACAGCTCGGCGACCACCTCCTGGCGCGGCCCCCCGGCGGCCCCGGTGATCCGGCTGCGCAGCGCGTCGTGCCGCCGGGCCAGCAGCCCGAGGGCGGCGGCGAGGGCGGCCGGGTCGAGGTCCCCGGTCAGGTCGAGGCGCACGCTCGCGTTGCACACCTCCGGGAGCGGGTGCTCCCGGTGCCGGCGCCACACCCGCCGCTGCACCCCGGACAGCTCGAAGCCGTCCTCGGCCGGGGGCGGCAGCCGGCGGGCCAGCGCCCGGACGGTCGGCTGCCGGAAGAACTCGGTCAGCGTGCACTCCAGGCCCAGCTCGGTACGGAGCCGGCCGAGCAGCCCGACCGCGGCCAGCGAGTGGCCGCCGGCGGCGAAGAAGGACCGCTCCACCGGGACGGAGCCGACGCCCAGCTCCGCGCACCAGAGCGCGTGCACGGCCCGCTCGGCGGCCGTCACCGGGCCGTCCGCCGGGTCGGCACCGCCCGTACCGGCGTCCGGGGTAGAGCCGGTCGCACGGTCGGGCTCGGGCAGAGCACGCAGGTCGTGCTTCCCGGAGGCGTTGAGCGGGATCCGGTCGAGCAGCACCCAGGCACCCGGGACGAACTGCGGCGGCACCCGCTCGGCGAGCCCCGCGAGGACGTCCGCCGCCGCGGCGCCGGGATCGAGCACCAGGTACCCGACCAGCCCGGGCCCGCCGTCCGGGCCGCTGCGCACCACGACCGCCGCGTCCCGCACGCCCGGCAGGCCGAGCAGCACCCGCCGGGTCTCGGCGGGCTCGACCCGCACGCCCCGGATCTTCACCTGCTCGTCGCGCCGGCCCAGGTACTGCAGCGCACCCGCGGCGGTCCAGCGGCCCAGGTCGCCCGTCCGGTAGAGCCCGGCGGATGCGGCCGGGTTCTCGGCGGCCGGGTCCTGGGCGAACGGGTCCGCGACGAAGGCGGCCGCCGTCTCCCGCGGCCGGCCCAGGTACCCCAGGGCGGGTGCGGCGCCGCCCGCGTGGATCTCGCCGACCGCGCCGAGCGGTACCCGCCGCCCGTCACCGTCGAGCAGCCGGACCGCGACCCCGGCCACCGGGCGGCCGACCGGCGGAGCGTCGTCCAGCGGGTCCACCCGGTGGGAGGTCACCATCATCGACGCCTCGGTCGGGCCGTACTCGTTGAACAGCGCGCAGTCCGGGTGCGCGGCCAGGAAGCGGCGCAGCGCCGGGGTGGGCAGCAACCGCTCGCCGACGGAGACGAGTTCGCGCAGCTCGGGCAGCTCGGGACCGGTCTCCACCAGGTGGGCCAGGGCGCTCGCGGTGAGGCAGAGCCGCTGCACCCCGTGCGCGCGCACGGCGGCGGCGACGGCCCGGGGGTCGTACCGGGCCTCGTCGGGCAGCAGGACCAGGGCCCGGCCGCTGCCGAGGGTGGTGAGGAGCTCGAACAGGGCGAGGTCGAAGCCGGCGGACGCCCACTGCAGGGTCCGCAGCGCGGGGCGGGTCCGGTGGAACCAGCGGAACAGGTTGACCGGGCCGCGGTGCGGCAGCAGCACGCCCTTCGCCCGGCCGGTCGAGCCGGAGGTGTAGAGGCAGAGCGCCGGGTCGTCGGGCCCGGCCGCGGCCGGCGTGCCGGTGTCTCCGGCTGCGGCGTCCCGGTCGGCGGTGTCCGGTTCTGCGCCGTGTGCGGGGGTGGTGCCGGGTGCGGCGTCCGGGTCGAGCAGCCGCAGGCCGGGCAGGGCGGTGCGGACGTCGGCGGGCTCCGCCCCGGCGGTGGTGACCAGCAGCACCGCCCCGCTGTCCGTCAGCAGTTGCACCAGCCGGGCGGCGGGCTGGGCCGGGTCCAGCGGCAGCAGGACGGCGCCGGCCTTGAGCACGGCCGGCACGGACGCCACCGCGGTCACCCCGCGCGGCAGGCAGACGGCCACCACCTTCCCGGCCACGTCCGCCGCCCGCCGCAGCCGGTCGGCGAGGCGGTCGGCGGCGAGGTCCAGCTCGCGGTAGCCGACGGTGCGGTCGCCGTCGACCACGGCCGTCGCCGCGGGCACCCGGCGGGCCTGCCGTTCGAAGGCGTGGTGCAGCAGCTCCGCCGCGCCGTCCTGGTCGGCGGCCCGCGCCGGGCCCTGCTCCAGCGCCGCCAGGGCGCGGGCCTCGGCCGCGGGCGGCGCGGTGAGTTCCGACAGCCGCCGGTCCGCCGCGGCCCCGGCGGCCGATGCCAGCACCTGTTCGACGTACGCCAGCAGGCGCCGCACGGTCTCCCGCTCGAACAGCGCCGCGTCGAAGTGCGCCAGGCAGTGCAGCAGGCCGTCGCGGTACGACAGGCAGAGGCTGAGGTCGAACGGTGCCCGTGCGCTCGGCAGGTCGACCACCTCGCCGCGCAGCGCGCCCGCCGTGAAGCCGGACGCCGCGGCCCCCTCGTACTCCACCATCACCTGGAACAGCGGGTTGCGGCCCGAACCGCGCTCGGGGTTGACCGCGCGCACCAGCTCGTCGAAGGGCACCGCGTGGTCGTAGGCCTCGGCGGTGAGCGACCGGACCCGGCCGAGCAGCTCGGCGAAGGTCGGGTCCCCGGCCAGGTCGAGGCGGAGCGGCACGGTGTCCACGAAGAACCCGACGGTGTCCGCGCAGCCGGGCGGGCGGTTGCCGACGGCCGTTCCCAGGACCAGGTCGTCCTGTCCGCCGAACCGGCCCAGCACGGTACCGACGGCGGCCAGCACCGCCATGAACGGGGTCGCGCCCTGCCCGCGGGCGAAGCCGTCCAGGGCCTGCCGGACCGCGGGCCCGAAGGTGTGGGCGAGCCAGGCGCCGACCGGGGCCCGGTCGGTGCGCGGCCGGTCGGTGGGCAGCTCCGGCACCGGGGCGTCCCCGAGCCGTTCGCGCCAGTGGGCGAGCCGGGCCGGATCGGCCGGGCCCGTGGGCGCCGGCGGTACGGGCGGCAGCGCGGCCTGCGGGGCGGGCGGGTGCGACCCGGGGTGCAGCCCGGCGGCCAGCTCCCGGCCGAGGACGTGCAGCGAGCCCGCGTCGAAGACCAGGTGGTGGGTCAGGAGCAGCAGGACGTGCCGGTCGGGGGCCGACCGCAGCAGCCGGGCCCGTACCAGCGGGGCACGGGTGAGATCCAGCGGCTCGTCGCCGAGTTCGGCGAGGTGGGCGGCGACCGCCTCCTCCTCGGGGCGGTCGGTGCAGTCCACCAGCGGGCAGTCCAGGACCGCCTGCGCCTGCACCGCCTGGCGCGGTTCGCCGTCGTGCTCGTGGAAGGCGGTGCGCAGGGCCGGCTGCCGCCGCACGGCCCGGTCGAGCGCCGAGCGCAGCGCCGCCGGGTCCAGCGGGCCGTCGAAGCGGATCGCGCGCGGCTCCAGGTAGTCGCCGCTGCCGGGGGAGAGCTGTTCCAGGAACCAGACCCCGCGCTGGGCGGGGGTCAGCGGCAGCACGGTGTCGGCGGCGGGTTCGGGGGCGGGTCCGGCAGCGGCGCTTGCGGCACGGGGTTCGGCGTTCTCGGTGGGTTCGGTGGTTTCGGTCGGCAGGGGTGCCCCCGCCGGGGCGAAGCGGCGGCGGAGCTCGTCCAGCGGGACCAGCCCGTCCAGCACCTGCCCGCGGCTCAGCCCGAAGTCGACGAAGCTCGCGATCTCGTCCGCCCCGGCGGCCAGCAGCCGTTCCACCACCGGCACGGCGTCGTCCACCGAGCCGATCAGCGCCCGGCCCGCGCAGTACTGCTCGTACGCCCGGTGCAGCAGGAAGTCCAGGTCCTCGGGCGGGGTGCGCTCCAGGTCGGCGGCCAGTCCGAGGCTGTTGGCGAAGGGTCCGAGCAGCGCCATCGACGACCGCAGGTAGGCGCAGAACGGGTCGCGGGCGGCCGCCCGGGCCCGGCCCCCGTCGTTGCCGAGGTAGGTGTGCACCAGCACCACCACCCGCCCGGCGTCCGGGTCGAGCCCGGCCTCGGCGCGGGTGCGTCGGTACAGGGCGATGTTCGCGGCGAGCTGCTCCACGCTCTGCGCCATGAGATTGGTGACGACGCCCAGCCCGTTGCGGGCGGCGGCCCGGTAGCTGTCCGGGTTCTGGGCGACCGCGACGAACAGCGGCGGCATCGGCTGCACCGGCCGGGGGTACAGCGCGAGGTCGACCGGCCGGCCGTCCCCGGCCGTCGCGGCGACCGGCTCGCCGGCCCAGAGCGCCCGGACCGTCTCCAACCGCTCGTACATCAGCTCGCGGTGCCGGCCGAAGGACTCCGGTGCCAGGGCGAAGTCGCGGGCGTGCCAGCCGGAGGCGACGCAGAGGCCCGCCCGGCCGTCCGAGAGGTTGTCGACCACGGACCACTCCTCCGCCACCCGGACCGGATGGTGCAGCGGGAGGACGACCGAGCCCGCGTGCAGCCGGATCCGGGAGGTGCGGGTGGCGAGTGCGGCGGCCAGCACCGAGGGGTTGGGGAAGAGGCCGCCGAAGGAGTGGAAGTGCCGTTCGGGCAGCCAGGCGGTGTGGAAGCCGTGCTCGTCGGCGAAGGCGGTGGCGTCCAGGATCAGGTCGTACTTGTGCCGGCCCTCCTGCTCGGGGTAGTCGCCGAAGAAGTAGAGGCTGAAGTCGCAGTGCCCGGTGGGGACTTCGGTCCGGTACGGCATCGGGGCGGGGGTCGGAACCGGCGCCGTGGCCGGTGCGGACACCGGTATCGGGGCCGGTGCGGGGACAGCGGCGGGCGGGGGTGCGGGGAGTGCCGTCCGGCCGTCCAGCAGGGCGAGTTGGCGTTCGACCAGCTCGGTGACCCGCTCGGTGAGCCGCAACTGCCGGTCGACGAGGGCCTGGACGGGATCGCCCGCCGGGGCCGCCCCGGTGTGTGGCGGGGACCCGCTCGGTGTCGGTGTCGGTGTCGGTGGCCCGGCCGGGCGGCGCGCGTGCAGGGCGGCGGCCAGCTTGCGGGGGGTGTCCAGGGATTCGAAGAGGTCGCGCAGCGGCACCGCCGTGCCGAACCGCTCCGCCAGCTCGCGGCCCATCGCGGCGAGCGAGAGCGAATCCGCCCCCAGCGCCACGAAGGTGCCGTCAGGGGCCACCTCCTCGACCGGGCAGGCGAGCTGACGGGCCGTCAGATCCACCACCTCGGCGAGCACCGCGTCGGGGAGCTCGTCGCCGGGGCGCTCGCCGTCCAGGAGTCGGACGTCGGGGAGCGGGCGGGCCACCGGGCCGGGTGCGGCCGGTCCGGCCGGTTCCGTCCCGCCGCGTGCTCCCGGACCGACGGCGACGGCGTACGGGACGTCCGTCCGCCGGAACGGGTAGCGCGGCAGCGGCTCGGCGGGCAGCGCGCCCTCGCGCGGCAGCCGGACGGGCGCGCCCAGGCAGTACAGCTCGGCCAGGGCCAGTGCGTCGCCCGCCTCGGCCGGGAGCGCCCGCCGCTGGGTGGCGGTCCACGGGTGCCCGCCCGTCGTCCGCCGGCCCAGCCGGCTCAGCTCCTCGTCGGGCCCGATCGCGACGTGGGCCCGGCAGCCCGCCTCCGTCAGCGCGTGCAGTGCCTCCCGGAAGCGGACCGGGCCGCGCAGCTGAGCGGTGAGGTGGTCCGCGCCGACGACGGTCCCCGGCGGCAGGAGCGTTCCGTCCAGGCCGGAGGCGAACGGCAGCCGGAGCGGACGGAAGTCGAACCCCGCGGCCGTGCGGCGGAACTCCGCCACGATCGGGTCGAGTGCGGCCGAGTGGAACGCCCGGTCCACCGGGAGCCGCCGCCAGGCCACGCCCTCGGCGTCGAGCAGGGCGCCGGCCCGCTCCGCGTCCTCGACCCGGCCGGCGAGCACCTGGCTGTCGGCCGCGTTCTCGGCGGCCAGACAGAGCCCGGCCGCGGCGGCGATCCGCTCGGCGCGTGCGCGGTCGGCCCGGACGGCGAGCATCGCGCCGGGTGCGGTGGCCTGCATCAGCCGTCCGCGCAGGGCGGTCAGCCGGAGGGCGGCGGTGGTGTCGAGGCCCCCGGCGGCCCAGAGGGCGGCGTACTCGCCGACGCTGTGGCCCAGGACGAAGTCCGGATGCAGCCCGCGGGCCGACCAGAGCGCGGTGGCCGCGGCCTGGGTGGCGAACAGTGCGGGCTGCGCCAGCTCGGTGCGGAGCGGGCCCTCGGGCGCCCCGGCGAGGCCGGCCAGCAGCCCGGTGCCGGTGAGCCGGTGGTACTCCTCGTCGCAGGCGGCCAGGACGTCCGCGGCGGCCGGGTGCGCCCGGAGGAAGGGCAGCAGCGGCCGGGGGTCGGAGCCCTGGCCCGCGTAGGCGAAGGCGGTGGGGCCGTGGCCGGCCGGGGCCGCGCTGCCGTCCCGGCCGTCGACGGCGGTACCGGTGCGCAGCCAGGTGTCCAGCGCGTCGGCGAGTGCGGGGGCGGTGCGGCCGGTGAGGGCGAGCCGGTGGGTGCGGCGGGGGCGGCGGGCCAGTTCGGCGGCCACGGCCGCCACCGGCTCCGCGGGCCGCTCGCGCAACCGCCCCGCCAGGGCGGCGGCCAGCTCGCGCAGCGCCTCGGGGTGCTCGGCGGACAGCGCCAGCACGGCGGGGCCTGCGGCTGCCGCCGCGGTCGTCGCGCCGGTCGCCCCGGGTGCCGCCGGCGGCTGCGCAGCGGGTGCCCCGGGGGCCTCCTCCAGGACGACGAAGGCGTTGGTGCCGCCGACGCCGAGGGCGCTGACCCCGGCGCGCCGCGGCGTCGGGCCGGCCGGCCACGGGCGGGTGCCGGTGGCCAGGACGAACGGGCTGCCGGCCGGGTCGACGGCGGGGTTCGGCTCGGTGAGCCCGGGCGTGCCGACCAGGGTGCGGTGGCGCAGCATCAGCACCGTCTTGAGCAGCCCCGCCATACCGGCGCAGGTGTCCAGGTGGCCCAGGTTGGCCTTGACGGACCCGAGCGCGCAGAAGCCGGTCCGGCCGGAGGGGCTGCGCAGGGCGGCGGAGAGGGCGGCGAACTCGACCGGGTCGCCCAGCGGGGTGCCGGTGCCGTGCGCCTCCACGTGGCCGAGGCTGTCGGCGGGCGCCCCGGCCCGGGCGAGCGCCCGCTCGACGGCCTCGGTCTGCCCGGCGACGCCGGGCGCGGTGAAGCCGATCTTGCCGGACCCGTCGTTGGTGACGGCCGATCCGGCGATCACCGCGAGCACCCGGTCGCCGTCCGCCAGCGCCCGGTGCAGCGGTTTGAGCAGGACGACGGCGACCCCGTTGCCGCCGACCGTGCCATCCGCGGCGGCGTCGAAGGGGCGGCACCGGCCGCTCGGCGAGAGCACGCTGCCGGGGTGCAGCCGGTAGCCGGAGTGCTGCGGCAGGTGGACCGCGGCGGCGCCGGCGAGGGCCAGGTCGGCGTCGCCGTCCAGCAGGGCCTGAACGGCGAGGTGGACGGCCACCAGCGCGGACGAGCACGCCGTCTGCACCCCGACGGCGGGCCCGCGCAGGTTCAACCGGTAGGCGACCCGGGAGGCCAGGAAGTCGGGTGCCGCGCCGAGCGAGGCCTGCATGGCGACGCCGAGGTCCTCGGGTAGCCGACCGGCCTGGTTCTGGTAGTCGTACAGGTTCATGCCGGCCCCGGCGTAGACGCCGATCCGCTCGCCCCGGGCGGGGTCGGCGTAGCCGCCGTCCTCCAGGGCGTGGTGGCTGCACTCCAGGAACAGGCGGTGGGCCGGGTGGGTGAGTGCCGCCTCGTGCGGGCTGATGCCGAAGAAGCGGTGGTCGAAGGCGGTAACGTCGTCCAGCACCGCGCCGAAGGGCCGCAGCCCCGGATCGGCGGCGTCCTCGGGGGCGACGCCGGCCGCGGCGAGGTCGTCCGCACCGAAGGCGGAGATCCGGGAGACGCCGCCGCGCAGGTCGGCCCAGAGGCCCGCGAGGTCGGTGGAGCCGGGGAAGCGGAAGGCCGTGCCGATGATCGCGATCCGCCGGTCGTCGCCTGCGGCGGGGCCTGCGGTGGGGTCTGCGTCCGCCGCCACCGCGGGCGTCGGGGTCGGGGCCGCGGTGGCGCCACCGGCCGCGGTGGGCCGGTCGAGGGCGGCGGCGAGGGCGGCGGGGGTCGGGTGCTCGAAGAGCAGTGTCCGGGGGAAACCGCGGCCGAGGTCGCGCTCCAGTTCGGCGTGCAGCCGCACCAGTGCGACCGAGCCGAGCCCCAGTTCGTGGAACGGCGTCGCGTCGCCGGGGCCGCCGGTGGACGGGCCGGGGCGGTCGGCGAGGACCGTGCGGACGGCCCGGCGGACCGCTTCCAGGGTGCGTCCCGGCGCCGGCCGCGGGACGGGGGACGCGGTCGGGAGGTCCGCCGCGCCGGGGGAGAGCAGGAGCTCCCGGGCGGCCCCGCGCAGGACCTTGCCGCTGGTCGTCCGGGGGAAGTCCGCGGGGGCCACCGGGCGGACGGCCGCCGCGGTCAGCCGCAGCCGGGCGAACAGCGTCCGGCGCAGCTCCCGCGCCACCGCGGCGGCGTCCCGCTCGGGGCCGTCGGTGGCGAACAGCACCCCCAGCACCTCGGTGCCGCTCTCCCCGTCGGGCAGCCCGCAGGCCGCCACCGCACCGGCCAGCACGCCGTCGACGGAGGCCGCCACCTCCTCGATCTCGTGGCAGAGATGGTTGTGGCCGTTGAGGATCACGACGTCCTTGCTGCGCCCGGTGATCACGAGCTCGCCGTCCGCGAGGAAGCCGAGGTCCCCGGTGTCCAGCCAGCTGCGGGGCGCCCAGTCGCCGGTCGGGAAGGCCCGGCGGTCGGCCTCGGCGTCGTCGACGTAGCCCGGGGTGACCCGCGCCGAGCTGACCTGGAGCGTGCCGATCCGGCCCTCGGGCAGGACGGTGCCCCGGTCGTCGACGATCCGCAGGGTGGCCCCCGGGGCGGGGCGACCGACCGCGACGAGGTCCAGGCAGTCGTCGTCCGGCACCTCCGGCCCCGCGTACGCCACGTCGCCGGCCAGGCTGGAGCGGTGGATCCGGTGGGTGCTGCCGGGGGCGCCGAACCGGCCCACGGTGATGCCGGTGCAGGTCTCCGCCATGCCCCAGGCGGGACGGAAGGTGTCGGCCGCGAGCCCGAAGCGGGCGGTCTCCGCGAGGAATCCGCGGACCAGCCCGGGGGTGATCTGCTCGCCGCCGCTGACCAGGGTGCGGACGGCCGACAGGTCGACGTCGGTGTCAGGGTGCCCGGCGAGCGCCCGGCGGACCAGTTGGTAGCCGAAGGCGGGGGCCCAGGTGTGGTGCACCCGGTAGGTGTCGAGGAGGTCGAGCCAGCGCAGCGGGTCGGCCAGGACCGGATCGGTGGGCACCTGGACCTGGGTGGCGCCGGCGTACAGCGGGAGCAGGTGGTACAGCAGCAGGGCGCCGCTGTGGTCGGTGGGGAGCCAGTTGAGGGTGACCTCGCCGGGCCGCCAGTCGAGCAGTCGGCGCGAGCCGTGGCCGAACTCGGCGAGTCCGCGGTGGGTCAGCCGGGCGGCCTTCGCGGTGCCGGTGCTGCCGGAGGAGAGCATCAGGAGGGCGGTGTCGCCGTCCCGGGGGCGGTGCGGTTCGGCGGCCGGGCCGTCGGTGAGCGAGGCGGGATCGATCACCCGCACCGCGGCGCCGGGTCCGGATCCGCGTAAGGTGCCGGGTCCGGCTCCGGAGCCGGTGAGGACGGCGGCGGTGGCGGCGTCGGCCAGCACCG
The DNA here is from genome assembly GCF_053610105.1 of Kitasatospora sp. NPDC054939. NCBI lineage: Bacteria > Bacillati > Actinomycetota > Actinomycetes > Kitasatosporales > Streptomycetaceae > Kitasatospora > Kitasatospora sp. NPDC054939. Next base: position 49,191 of record NZ_JBSGXP010000043.1, read on the forward strand.
GGGGCTGCCCGAGCAACTGCCAGGCCCGGGCGAACCGGCCCTCGCCGACGGCCCAGCGGGCGGCGTCCACCGGTTCGTCGACCGCCAGTGGTTCGAGTCCGCCGAGCAGGCAGGCCCAGAGCGCGGGGAAGAAGGCGCCCGGCGGCAGCGCGGCGAGGATCACCCGGTCGCCCGGACCGAGGCCGTGCCGGTGCAGGCCGCCGAGCATCCGGCGCGCGGTGTCGAGCAGCTCCGGGTAGTGGACGGTGCGCGCCCCGCCCCGCCGGTCGAGCGTCACCAGCCCGGCCGTCGGGTGGCGTTCGGCCGCCTGCCGGAGCAGCTCGGGCAGGGTGCGCGGTTCGTCGGGTGCGAGCTTCACGGGCCCCCCGTGGCTCAGCGCGAGCGGTTTCCGGATCATCCTGTCCCCCCGTGTCCATGCCAATGACCATGATGACAACACGGCTCCCACCCGGGGGACAACCCTCCCCGATCAAGGGGTCGGTGCCGGCGCCCGCGTGCCGCCGACCCGTCAGTGTGGAGGCCGGGGGCGGGCGTCGGCGGAGGCGGCCGTATGCGAGAACGTCATGGAACGGCCCCCCACCGGTTACACGGGCGACCCCGGCGGTGTGTCATGCTCCCGTTAACACAACGTCAACACGCGTAGATCGTCGCGGCCCGCCCCCACCGGATCCGCGGGCTTCGTCACGCGTCGACCAGGAAAGGGACAGCCCCTCATGTCCGTTTCGTCCATACGCAGATGGAAGGCGCTGGCGGCCGCCGTCTCCGCCGTTCTCCTCGGCGTCGGTCTGCCGGCCGTCACCGCCGCACCCGCCAACGCCGCCGGGCCGTACGACAGCACGTACTACAAGAACGCGGTCGGCAAGACCGGAGCGAGCCTCAAGTCCTCGCTGCACACCATCATCGGCACCGGGCAGACCCGGATCTCCTACGACGCCGTCTGGAACGCCCTCAAGGTCCTCGACCAGGACCTCGGCAACACCAACAACGTCGTCCTGCTGTACAGCGGCACCTCGCGCTCCAAGTCCCTCAACGGCGGCGCCGTCGGCAACTGGAACCGCGAGCACGTCTGGGCCCAGTCCCACGGCGACTTCGGCACCTCGGCCGGCCCCGGCACCGACCTGCACCACCTGCGCGCGGCCGACGTCCAGGTCAACAGCATCCGCGGCAACAAGGACTTCGACCGGGGCGGCAGCGCGGTCAGCGGCGCGCCCGGCAGCTACACGGACGCCGACTCCTTCGAGCCGCGCGACTCCGACAAGGGCGACGTCGCCCGCATGATCCTCTACATGGCCGTCCGGTACGAGGGCGACGACTCCTGGCCCGACCTGGAGGCCAACGACTCGATCAACGGCAGCACCCGCTTCCACGGCCGGCTCTCCGTGCTCAAGCAGTGGAACGAGCAGGACCCGCCGAGCGCCTTCGAGCAGCGCCGCAACCAGATCATCTTCGACACCTACCAGAAGAACCGGAACCCCTTCATCGACCACCCGGAGTGGGTCGAGGAGATCTGGTAGTCCGCACGCCCGACCGGGCCCCCGCCCCGCAACCCGGGGCGGGGGCCCGGCCCTTCGGCTACGGTCGCCCGCGCCCGCGCCCGCGCCCGCGCCCGCGCCCGCGCCCGCGCCCGCGCCCGGGCCCAGGCCCGGACCGGAGCTCGGCGAGCCAGGGGTGCCCCGGGTGCACCCGGTCGAGCAGGCGGGCCAGGGTCCGGCGGCGGGCGGCGTCCAGCCGGGGGAGTGCGGCGGCGAAGTCCTGCCGGTCCTTCGGGCGCTCCCCCTTCGCCTTGAACAGCAACGCCAACTCCGGTGCCAGGTACGGGACCCCGTCCGCCGTCCGGCAGACCACCGCCCGGTACGGCAGCCGTATCGACGGGTCGCGCCGGCAGATCCAGGTCGCGCCGTCGTGGGGCTCGCGGAACACGTCCACCCGGTAGTCGCCGGTCGCCGGATCGCGCAGCCAGGTCTGGTGACTCAGCTCCCACACCTCGGGCCCCGGGTCCTCCCACAGCCGTCCGGACGCCACGATGTCGCAGGCCAACTCCGGGAAGAAGGAACGGAGTTCGTCGAAGCGGCCGGCCGGAACCGCGATCTCCAGGTCGCCGTGCGGCCTGGTCGGCCCGCCCAGGAACAGATCGACGGCCCAGCCCCCGGCCACGTACCAGGGCACCTGCGCCCCCGCCAGCCGGGCGGCGACCTGCGTCGGCGTCCACGCGCGCGCCCACCGGACCGCGGCCTCGTCCTCGGTCAACCCGACCCCGCCCGGGGGAAGTCCATCGGTCATCCGGCCAGCCTAAGACCGACCACTCCCGCCGGGCGCACGGCGCGAAGCGTCGGACGTGCCCCGGTGCCTCCGCCGGCGGAGGCGCTGCCGAACCGAGCAGGATCGGAGAAGCGCCGGGCGGCACGCGGCCGCTAGCGTTGCGGCCATGGACATCACCATTCACACCACCGCCCTCCCGCACGACGACCCGGACGCCTCCGTCGCCTTCTACCGGGACGTCCTGGGCTTCGAGGTCCGCAGCGACGTCGGCCAGGGCCGGATGCGCTGGATCACCGTCGGCCCGGTCGGCCAGCCCGGCACCTCCATCCTGCTGGCCCCGCCCGCCGCCGACCCCGGGATCACCGAGGCCGAGCGGCACACCATCACCGAGATGATGGCCAAGGGCACCTACGGCTGGATCCTGCTCGCCGCCCCGGACCTCGACGCCGTCTTCGAGAAGGTCCAGGCCGGTGACGTCGAGGTCGTCCAGGAGCCGACCGACCAGCCCTACGGCGTCCGCGACTGCGCGTTCCGCGACCCCGCGGGCAACCTGGTCCGCATCCAGGAAGTCCGCTGACGCCGGGACGTCCCCGGAGCGCCCGGCCGTCCCCCGCCGTCCCCCGGCGCCGTCGAGGCGCCGGGCCGGCCCCGCACCTCCCCCTCGGTGGGCGCCGCGGCCGGCGGTCCGGCGCCCACCGGCCCGACGAGAGGATCCCCTCGTGTGCCACCCCGCCTGGGCGCGCGCCCGCGTCGCCGCGCAGCACCTGAACGAACTGGCCCGGCTGCGCCGGGTCCGTGACCGGATCGACCGCGAGTACGCGCAGCCGCTGGACGTCGAGGCCCTCGCCCGGGAGGCGGGCCTGCCGGGCGGACTGCTCGCCCGCCGCTTCCGCCTCGCCTACGGGCTCTCCCCGTACGCCTACCTGACGCGGCGGCGGATCGGGCACGCGCTCGCGCTGCTGCGCCGGGGCGGCCTCGGGGTCGCCGAGGTGGCCGCGGCGGTGGGCTGTGCCACCCCGGGGGTCTTCGGCGCCCGCTTCACCGAGCTGGTCGGCCGCTCGCCCGCCGACCACCTCCGCGGGGCCGCCGGAGCGGGCCGGGCGCCGGCGGGCCCCGTGCCGCGGCTGCCCTTCCCGTCCGCGGGGAGTCGTGACTCCCGGGTGGGCGTGCCGCAACCCGCGTGAAGCGTGAAGCGTGAAGGGGTGGGCCCGGCGCGGTCGGCCGATCGCGTTCGGCGGCAGCGCCGGGCCCTTCCCCGCCCCCGACGGGTGCGTGTGGGAGGCTGCTCCCGCGCCGCCTGTCGCGCCCTGACGGGACGTCCGCCCGGGGTGAGGCCGCGTCAGGTTCCTCCACGGAGGAGGGACGTCCCCACGACACCACCGGAGGACCGCATGACCGAGGCAGCACCGCGCGAGCTCGACGAGCGGCTGCGGGACACCCGCGCCCGGCTGGAGGACGACGTCGACCTCTGGGTGGCCACGGCGGGCCCCGCGGGCCCGTACCTCGTCCCGCTGTCGTTCCTCTGGGACGGTGACGCGTTCCTGATATCCACCGCCGAGGCCACGATCACCAGCCGCAACCTGCTCGCCGACGGCACGGTGCGGCTGGCCCTCGGCCCGACCCGGGACGTCGTCCTGGTGGATGCCACCGCCGAGCCGGTGGCTCCCGCCGACCTCGACCGGGCGACGGGCGACGCGTTCGCGGCGAAGACCGGCTTCGACCCGCGCACGCTCGACCAGCCCTACCAGTACTTCCGGATCCGCCCCAGTCGCGTCCAGGCCTGGCGCGAGGTGAACGAGCTCCGGGACCGCGTGCTGATGCGCGACGGCGACTGGCTCGGCTGACGCCGCCCGGCCCGGGCGCGGGCCCCTCCCCGCGGGCCTGCCCGACGGCCGGCACCGTACCGCTCACCACCCGCACGGAAGGGAGCCAGCCATGGCGACCACGAAGAAGACCGCCAAGACCGCCGAGAGCTCCACGCCGGCCAGGGCCGCGAGGACTGCGAAGACCGCGAAGAGCGCGGAGACCGCGAAGGCCACCAGGACGGCGAAGACCGCCGGGACCGCAAAGCCTGCCGAGGCTGCCGACGCCACTGACGCCGGCTACGAGGGCTTCACCGCGGACGAGCGGGCGGCGATGAAGGAGCGCGCCAAGGAGCTGAAGGGCTCCGCGCGGCGCGGCTCCGGCAAGGCGAAGGCGGACCCGGAGGCCGAGGTCCTGGCGAAGATCGCCGAGATGGAGGAGAACGACCGGGCGCTCGCCACGGCGCTGCACGCCATCGTCCGCGAGAACGCGCCGGACCTCGCCCCCAAGCTCTGGTACGGCATGCCCGCCTACGCCCGCGCAGGCAAGGTGGTCTGCTTCTTCCAGAGCGCGCAGAAGTTCAAGACCCGGTACGCCACCCTCGGGTTCAGCGACCTGGCGCGCCTCGACGAGGGCACGATGTGGGCCAACGCCTACGCGCTGACCACCCTCACCGCCGACGACGAGCAGCGCATCGCCGAGCTGATCCGCCGCGCCGCCGGCTGAGGTACCGTCCGGCGCCCGCCCGCCCGCCCGCCCGCCCGCC
>NZ_JBSGXP010000044.1:0-53277 GCF_053610105.1 Kitasatospora sp. NPDC054939
CCGCGGAGGTGTCCGCGGGGGCCGGCGCCGTTCAGTCCTGCTTCTCCTAGAAGTCGTCGTCGAAGGCGACCGTGCCCTCGACTGCGACCTGGTACGCCGACACCCGGCGCTCGAAGAAGTTGGTCAGCTCCTGCACGTTCTGGAGCTCCATGAAGCCGAACGGGTTGGTGGACCCGTAGCGGATCGGCAGGCCCAGGCGGGCCAGGCGCTGGTCGGCGACCGCCTCCAGGTACTGGCGCATGGACTCGGTGTTCATGCCGGGCAGGCCTTCGCCGCAGAGGTCCTGGGCGAACTGGAGCTCGGCCTCGACGGCCTCCTCCAGCATCTCCGTGACCTGCTTGGCCATCTCGTCGTCGAAGAGGTCCGGCTCCTCCTCGCGGACGGTGTCCACGACGGAGAACGCGAAGTCCATGTGCATGGACTCGTCGCGGAACACCCAGTTGGTGCCCGTCGCGAGCCCGTGCAGCAGGCCGCGGCTGCGGAACCAGTAGACGTAGGCGAACGCCCCGTAGAAGAACAGGCCCTCCACGCACGCCGCGAAGCAGATCAGGTTGAGCAGGAACGCCCGCCTGTCCTCCTTCGTCTGCAGCGAGTCGATGTGGTCGACCGCGTTCATGTACTTGAAGCAGAACTGCGCCTTCTGGTGGATGGAGGGGATGTTCTCCACCGCCGCGAAGGCCGCCGCGCGGTCGTCCGGGTCGGGCAGGTAGGTGTCGAGCAGCGTCAGGTAGAACTGGACGTGCACGGCCTCCTCGAACAGCTGCCGCGACAGGTAGAGCCGCGCCTCCGGCGAGTTGATGTGCTTGTAGAGGCTCAGCACCACGTTGTTGGCGACGATCGAGTCACCGGTCGCGAAGAAGGCGACCAGCCGGCCGATCATGTGCCGCTCGCCCTCGCTCAGCTTGGCGAGGTCGGCGACGTCGGAGTGCAGGTCCACCTCCTCCACGGTCCAGGTGTTCTTGATCGCGTCGCGGTACCGGTCGTAGAACGACGGGTAGCGCATCGGACGCAGGGTCAGCTCGAACCCGGGGTCGAGCAGCATCTTGTCGCGGTCGGTGGTGCTCACTGGCAGGCCTCGCAGGACTCGGGGTTCTCCAGGGAGCAGGCCAGCGCGGCCTCCTCCTCCGGGGTGAGGGCCGGGGCGCCCACACCGATCGACTGGGCCGGCACCGGCGCCGCCGCGCGCGCCGCACCCGAGGCGGCCTGGGCGATCCGGGTGGCCGGGCGCGAACGCAGGTAGTAGGTGGTCTTCAGGCCGACCTTCCAGGCGTACGCGTACATCGAGCTGAGCTTGCCGATGGTCGGCGCCGCCATGAAGAGGTTCAGCGACTGGCTCTGGTCGATGTACGGCATGCGGGCCGCGGCCAGGTCGATCAGCGCGCGCTGCGGCAGCTCCCACGCGGTGCGGTACAGCGAGCGCACCTCGGCCGGCAGCCAGTTCAGCTCCTGCACCGAGCCGTTGGAGTCGCGCAGCGCGTCCCGTGTCTGCTGGTCCCAGACGCCGAGTTCCTTGAGCTCGCGCACCAGGTACGGGTTGACCTGGAGGAACTCGCCGGACAGGGTCTCGCGCTTGAACAGGTTGGAGACCTGCGGCTCGATGCACTCGTACACGCCGGCGATCGAGGCGATGGTCGCGGTCGGCGCGATCGCCAGCAGCAGCGAGTTGCGCAGACCGGTGACGGCGATCCGCTCGCGCAGCGCCGCCCACCGGTCGGCCCACTCGGGCGCGGCGGTCGGGAAGTGGTCGATGTGCAGCTCGCCGCGGGCGGCGCGGGTCTCCCCGTACGCCTCGTGGCGGCCCAGCTGCTCGGCCAGGTCGGCGGAGCGCTCGTACGCGGTGAGCATGATGCGCTCGGCGATCAGCGTGGAGAGCTGCTTGGCCTCGGCGGAGTCGAAGTCGATCCGCAGCTGGAAGAAGACGTCCTGCAGGCCCATCACGCCGAGGCCCACCGGGCGCCAGCGGTTGTTGGACGCACCGGCCTCGGGGGTCGGGTAGAAGTTGATGTCCACCACGCGGTCGAGGAAGGTGACGGCGGTGCGCACGGTGGCGTCCAGCCGCTCCCAGTCCATCGCGTTCAGCAGGTCGGCGGGGGTGGCGCCGGCGGCGACGTGGGCGCCGAGGTTGACCGAGCCGAGGTTGCAGACGGCCGTCTCGGAGTCGTCGGTGACCTCCAGGATCTCGGTGCACAGGTTCGAGGAGTGCACCGTGCGGCCCGGCAGGGCGGTCTGGTTGGCGGCGCGGTTGGAGGCGTCCTTGAAGGTCATCCAGCCGTTGCCGGTCTGCGCCAGGGTGCGCATCATCCGGGCGTAGAGGGTCTGCGCGGGGATGGTGCGGACGGCCTTGCCGGCCAGCTCGGCCTTGCGGTACGCCTCGTCGAAGTCGGCGCCCCACAGGTCGACCAGCTCGGGCACGTCGGCCGGGGAGAACAGCGACCAGTCCTCGTTGGCGTTGACCCGGCGCATGAACTCGTCCGGGATCCAGTGCGCCAGGTTGAGGTTGTGGGTGCGCCGCGCCTCCTCGCCGGTGTTGTCGCGCAGCTCCAGGAACTCCTCGATGTCCGCGTGCCAGGTCTCCAGGTAGACGCAGGCCGCGCCCTTGCGGCGGCCGCCCTGGTTGACCGCGGCGACCGAGGAGTCGAGGGTGCGCAGGAACGGCACGATGCCGTTCGACTTGCCGTTGGTGCCGCGGATCAGGCTGCCGCGCGAACGGATCCGCGAGTAGGACAGGCCGATGCCGCCGGCGTGCTTGGACAGGCGGGCGATCTGGGCGTAGCGCGAGTAGATCGAGTCCAGGTTGTCCAGCGGGGAGTCGAGCAGGTAGCAGCTCGACATCTGCGGGTGCTTGGTGCCGGAGTTGAAGAGCGTCGGCGAGGACGTCAGGTACTCCAGGCGGCTCATCAGCCGGTACAGCTCCGCGACCTCGGCCACCGACTGCTCGTTGTCGCCGACCGCCAGGCCACAGGCGACACGGAGCAGGAAGTGCTGGGGGGTCTCGACGACCTTGCGGGTGATCGGGTGGCGCAGCAGGTACCGGGACTGCACGGTGCGCAGGCCGAAGTACTCGAAGCGGTCGTCGCCCGCGGGGTCGATCAGCGCGTTCAGGGCGTCGGCGTGCTTGGCGACGAACGCGGCGGTGGAGTCGCCGATCAGGCCCTCGGCGTGGCCGACCTCGATCGAGGCGGCGAACGAGACCGCGCCCTGGCTGTTCGCCTCGTCCACGATCTCCAGCGCCAGCAGGCGGGACGCCAGCTTCGAGTACTGCGGGTCCTCGGCGATCATCGACGCGGCGGCGTCCACGGCCAGGCCGCGCAGCTCGGCGAAGTCCGAGCCGGCGTGCCGGCCGCGCAGGGCGGCGGCGGCGACGTGGCCGGGGTCCACCTGGGGGAGATCGGCGCTGCGGTCGGTCAGCAGCCGCAGGAGCGCGCCACCGGGGTCGGAGACCGTCGGGTCGGCGGGGGCGGAGCTGGAACCCTGGGCGGGCAGGGTGGCTGAGACGGCGGTGGTCAAGGCGCTCTCTCCTGGCGGCGATCGGCGGCGGTGGATCGGGTCGGCCGGGCCGTTCGGGGCAGGGGAGCGCGGCGCGAACGCGTGAGGCGTCGCGCGACGGTGTCCTCCCCGGCCCGCCCGCGAGGCCCGGACGTGTTGCCGTGCAGCAGGGCCTCTGCGGGGAGGCCGTGTGGCACGCCGTCGGCAGGTACTCGGACTCGCGGAGCCCGGTTTCCGGGGTCCGCACACCGCTGCGGGGCAGTCCCGGACTCGCACCGGGTTCCCCTGCTTCGACAGCAGGAGTGAGCATACATCTAGTGGTGTCCGCTCGATGCGGCACCACATGTAGTACGTCGTCCCGTGTCGGCCCGGTGACCGGGGGTACCGGGAAGGGCGCCTCGGAGGCCGTCCGGGAGGGGGCGGGGCGCGGGTGGGGGCGTCACCGGGGCGGGGGTCGGGCGGTCCGGCCACGTCCGGATTTGGGAACGGATTGGCCACCGGCCGGATCCCCCGTCAGGAGCATGCCCTACGATCTCGCCTCATGAGCGAGGGAACGGGCGTGCCGGCCGAGTGGACGCGTCAGCCCGCACAGCCGGGGCAGGGGCAGCAGGTGAACGGTCCGGACCAGGGGGCGCAGGGTCAGGCCACACCGGTGCCGCCCGCACCGGGCGGATTCGGTCCGCCGCCGACGCCGTACGCGCAGTCGGCGCCGGGTCCGGTGCCGGCGCAGCCGCAGCCTCCGCACGTGCCGAGCGTGCCGTCGGTGCCGCCGCCGATGGCCCAGCCGCCGACGGTGCCCCAGCCGCCCGTGCACCCTCAGACCTCTCCGACGGCACCCACGGTGCCGCAGCCGCCGGTCCATGCGCAGACCGCGCCGACCGTGCCGCAGCCCCCCGTGCACGGCCACACCTCGCCGACCGCCCCGACGGTGCCGCAGCCGCCGGTCCACGCGCAGACCGCGCCGACCGTGCCGCAGCCGCCGGTGCACGCGCAGCAGAACTTCCCGCCGCAGGCCGCCCAGACGCTGCCGCTGCGCCCGCAGCCGTCCGAGCCGGACTGGGCCGCCCTCGCGGACCGCAACGAGGCCGACCGCAAGCGCAAGGGCCGGATGCGGATCATCGGCGCGGTGGTCGGCGTGGCCGTGGTCGGCGCGCTGGTCGCGGGTGGGCTGGTGCTGCTGAACAACAACGGCTCCGACGAGGCCCCCAAGGCCGGTCCGACCGCCGCCGGTACGGCGAGCGGCACCGCGACCGGTTCGGCCGCCCCGAAGCCGGCCCCGACGCCCGAGGACCCGTCCAAGCCCCTCTGGGAGGCCGCCACCGACCCGGCCCGCCAGGACGCGGCGACCCTGTTCGCGTCCCCGACGGTGACGGTCGACGGCGCCACCTGGAACCGGACCGCGGTCAGCCTGGACGCGCCCTGCTGGGACGGCAACTCCACCGTCGGCGGCCTGGGCAAGGTCCTGGGCGACCAGGGCTGCCGCCAGGTGCTGCGGGCCACCTATGTCTCGGGCGGCAGCGCGGTGACGGTCGGCGTCGCGGTCTTCGACTCCAAGCAGCAGGCCGAGACGTCGATGAAGAGCCACGTCGGCCACCTCAAGGGCTTGGCGGCGCCGGGCTCCCCGGCGTACTGCGCGGCGCCCGGCTGCACCAACACCAAGGCCACGCTGGGCCGGTACGCGTACCTCACGGTCGAGGGCTCGGCCAAGGGTGGCAACGGGGCCGACCCGGTGGCCACCCAAGCGGCCGCGGGCTTCGCGGACTACGTGAAGGGCCGGCTGCTGGAGCGGGCCAAGGAGGCCGGCGGTGCCGCGGGCTCGTCGGCCGCGAGCCCCGCGGCGACCGCCGGGGCGACCCCGGCGGGCTGACCCGCCCGCGGTGTCCCCCGGGCCGGGCGGTCCGGGGCGTGTGGGAGGCTTTGCGCGAAATTCGCACGCGCGTCCGGGCGGCGGCCGGGTCGATGCCGCCGCCGGACGGAGCACGTCTCCGAGGAGAGTCCGTGGCCCTGCCCCGCCCGTTGCGCGGCAAACCCCTGGCGCTGGCCGCGGCGGCCGCGGTCCTGGCGGCGGCGGTCGTCGTCGTGGCCGAGACCAGTGGGCGGGCCGACGGCGAACGGCAGCCCGGGCGCACCGCCCTGGTGCTCGGCGGGGCCCGGCCGCAACTGCCGCCGGAGGTCGGCCGGGAGTTGCTGGCGCGCGATCCCGGGGCGACGCCCAACGCCAGGACGGTCCACCAGATGCTGGTCGACCTGGAGCAGGCGGCCCGGGCCGGGCGTACGGCGGGGACGCTGATCGGCCAGCACGTCGAGGTCCACAACGAGCTCTACAACCCCTGGTACGGCGACTACCGGGGGGCCAAGAGCGCGGGGTACTACTACAAGAAGGCCGCCGACATCACCGGCAAACTGCCGGGCTTCGTCGAGACGGACCTCGGCCCCGGGTACGGCCAGAGCGCCTGGGGGGTGGGCAACCCCCGCTCCTACTCGCAGGGCAAGTGGCCGGCCTGCCGCGACACCTGGCAGTACACCGACGACGCGGTCGACCTGCTGGCGGCGGTCTGGCTCGGCCACCCGCGCGCGGAGGACGGCAGCTACGGCGCCGCGGGCGCCCGGAAGAACTGCGACGGCACCACCACGGAGCTCCCCGACAACGGCGGCGCGCCGGCCGGACTGGTCGGCCTGTCCTTCCACCAGCCGTACCCGGGTTCGGACGTCAAGTCCTTCGACCGGGTGCTCTGCAGCCAGTCGCCCGCGGCCTCGGACCCCGGCTGGTTCGCCCGGGTCGTCGACAGCGAGGGGGCGACGCCCGAGTACCGCGCCCTGCTGCACGACCTGTCGTTCCTCGCCGACCACCTGGAGTACCTCGCGGCGCAGGGCGTCCCGGTCCTGCTGAGGCCGTACCACGAGATGAACGCGATGGGCTGCTCCGCCGGGTTCTGGTGGTCGGGGCAGAAGCCGGCCGACTACCAGAAGCTCTGGCAGATCACCTACCACTACCTGGTCCGGACCCGGGGGCTGCACAACCTGCTGTTCGCCTGGACGCCGGTCTCCTGGGACGGTGCGCCCGGGGCGGACCCGTGGGAGTACTACCCCGGCGGCCAGTACGTGGACGTGGTCGGCGTGGACGACTACAGCGGCAGCCCGAACCGGCCGGTCGGCAGTGACGAGGTGTGGACCAAGCGGTACTACGACGGCCTCGCCGACTACAACAAGCCGCGCATCCTGGCCGAGTCCTTCGCCGTTCCGGTCAACTCCCGGCAGCCGGACACCCTGCGGCGCACCCCGTGGACGATCTGGACGGTCTGGGGGCAGTCGCTGACGGAGCGGAACCTGACCGCCGAGCAGCCGGGCAACAGCGGAGCGGACGTCAAGGCCACCTACGGCAGCCCGCTGGCGCTCACCGGCGGCTCGGGGCGCTTCGGCCCGGCCGTCGACTGGCGCGGCCTCCACGTCGGCTGAGTGCGTCCGGTGGCCGTCCGGTGAGTTTCGTAACAACTGTGGAGCCGCCGCAGCCCCGGAATTCCGGGCCTGTGGGCCCGTGTGGCATCCTGTGGCGGAATCGGAGGCGGGACGGACGGGGCCCCGCCGGGCGGGGGTACGGGAGATGAGAGAGGCGCGCTCGATGCGCCTGGCCGGGGGTCTCGCCACCGGCTGGGGCGCGGTGATGCTCTGCTGGGCCGCGTACAACTGCTTCTGGCAGGCCGGCTTCGGCGTGTACGTCCGGGGAATCTTCTACTACGGCGGCTCCTCGATCGCGGCGGAGACCGGAAGCCTCAACTACGCCGTGCTGTACCTCGGTTCGGGAATCCTGCTGCTGCGCGGACGCTCCTGGGCGCGCGGTGTGGTCGCCGGGGTGGCCCTGGTCGAGGGCTACAACCGGGTGCGCAGCCTGACCGGGGCGCTGCTGGACGAGCCCCAGCGCCGCTGGTTCACCGGCACCACCGAGGGCTGGTTGAAGCTGGTCACCTTCGCGCTCGGCGTCGCCGTCACCGCGGCGCTGGTCGCCGTGGTGCTGCGCGCGCTGCAGTCCGAGGCGCGCCGCTCGCCCGAGCTCCCGCTGCCGCAGCCGCCCTACCCGGTGCCGTTCCAGCAGCCCGCCTGGCCGCCGCCGGCTCCGCAGCCGATGCTCGGCCCCCAGTCGCCCTGGCCCCAGCAGCCGCCCGCGGGGGCGGCCCCGCCGCAGCAGTGGCCCGCCCCGCCCGGGCCGCCGCTGCCCGGACACCCCCCGCAGCCCGGCACGGTACCGCCGGGGCACGGCTTCCCGCCGCCGCCCGCCGCCGGATAGCCGACCGGGCCTGCCCGAGCGCCGGGCCCGCCGGTCGACGCACGAAGACACAGACGAGGAACAACCGAAGCGATGACAGCAGCTGCACCCCCGCGGACGGTGATCACCACCTCCCGCGAGGCGGCCCGGCTCGCCGCCCGGCAGATGGCGTGGAAGCCCCGGGTGGCGCCGTTCTACCTGTCCTTCCTGATCATCTTCTGCTTCTCGATCTGGGCGTACGTCCCCAACCCCACCGCGCTGGGCTGGGTGATCACCGTCCTGTGGGGGATGCCGGTCTTCGGCGTGCTGATCGGCTTCCAGGGCGTGCTGATGGTCCGCCGCCGACTCCGCCAGGTCGAGCGGATGACCGCACCCGCACCGGTGGAGGACGACTACCTGATCGTGCTGGTGCCGACGATCGGCCGGCACGACACCTACCCCGCGCTGGAGCGGTCGGTGCTCTCGTACGTCGAGCACCTGCCGACCTACTTCCCGTGGATGCGGGTGGACATCCTCACCGAGGAGGGCTGCGCCGCCGGGGAGAAGATCGACGCACTGGCCGAGCGCAACCCGCTGATCCGGGTGGTGACCGTGCCGAAGGACTACCAGACGCCCAACGGCACCAAGTTCAAGGCGCGCGCCAACCACTACTCGCACGAGCTGCGGATCGAGGAGGGCGAGGCCGAGGACGACGTCTGGGTCCTGCACATGGACGACGACACCGGGGTGGGGCCGGACACGGCGGCCTCGGTCGCGCAGTTCATCAACCGCCAGCGCCGCGCCGGGGACGACGCCAAGCACATGGCGCAGGGCATCCTGACGTACCCGCGGGAGAACGCGGTCTCGACCTTCACCTGGCTCGCCGACGCGATCCGTCCGGCCGACGACATCGCGCGGTTCCGGGCGATGACCGGGACGGGCACCCCGATCGCGGGCGTGCACGGCGAACTGCTGCTGGTGCGCTCGTCGGTGGAGGCGACCATCGGCTGGGACTTCGGCCCGAAGACCATCGTCGAGGACGCCCAGATGGCGCTGAACTTCTGCGTCCGCTACCCGGGCCGCAGCGACTGGTTCAACGGCCGCTGCTACGGCGCCTCGCCGGCCGGCGTCAAGGACTTCCTCAAGCAGCGCGAGCGCTGGGCCTGGGGGCTGGTGGCGCTGTGCTTCAACAAGAGCATCCCGCTGCGGTACCGGCTGTTCATCGGCATGGGCATGGTGAGCTGGGTGCTGGGCCCGCTGCAGCACGTCGGCCTGATCCTGCTGATCGCGTGGTTCACCGGGACGATGAACACCTCGCCGGTGACCCAGTCGGTGGTGCTGATCTGGTCGATCAACTTCGCGTACGTGATCTGGACGTACTGGGAGGGCCTGCGCCTGAACGTGGTCGGGTCGGCCGACCACCGGCGCAAGTGGTGGGAGCCGATCGTCGTGGTCGCGGCCATCCCGCTGTTCTCCTTCCTGGAGGGCTGGGGCGGCCTGCGCGGGCTGATCAAGTTCCTCCGCCGCGAGGAGAACAAGTTCGTCGTCATCGCCAAGCCGGCCTGACCCCCGGATCGGATCATGAAACGTTTCGTCATCTTCGTCCTGCCGACCTTCGTCCTCGGGATCACCATCGGGGTGCCGATCGTCTGGGGCGACCACCCGATCAAGTTCGAGCACCGCAAGCCCACGGCCGTGCAGTGGAACGCCGAACCCGTCGGCCAGGGCCGGGTCTGGGGCTTCGGCGACGACGGCCCGAAGCTGCCCGCACCGGACACCGGGCCCAAGGTGACCCGGGCCTGGCAGCCGGGAACCCCCGAGTGGGGCGTGCAGGTCTACTGGCTGGACGACCCGGCCGACCCGGAGAGCTACGTCGCCGGCAAGGCGGACCGCATCGTCAAGTACGTGGTCGGCCTGAACGCCAACTCGCTGTCGGTGACCTTCCCCTTCTACACCGCCGGCCGCAAGGCGAGCGTGGTGGCGGCCCGTCCGACCACCCCGACCCCGGAGCGGCTCGCCATCCTGCTGGACACCGCCCACCGGGCCGGGCTGCGGACGGTCGTCCGCCCCCTGATGGACGAGAGCACCTTCGAGAAGGGCCCCAACGGCTGGCGCGGCAACATCGCCCCGGCCGACGAGGACAGCTGGTTCGCCAGCTACGAGAAGCTGCTGCAGCCGTACCTGAAGGTCGCGCAGGACCACAAGGCGGCGAGCTTCGTCATCGGCACCGAGTTCAACTCGATGGAGGGCAACCAGCGGTGGAGCGGCCTGGTCGAGCGGGCCGGGAAGACCTTCACGGGCGAGCTGGAGTACGACGCCAACTGGGACAACTGGCTGAAGGGCCCGATCAAGGTCCCGGTGGAGCACTTCGGCGTGGACGCGTACTTCCCGGCCAAGTCGGCCGCCGACGACGCCACCCAGGACGACCTGGTCGCCAGCTGGAACGGCTGGCTGAACCGGCGCGGCACCGGCCCGCAGCCGACCACCAAGCTGACCGAGGTCGGCATCCCGGCGCAGAAGGGCGCCTACAAGACGCCCGGTGACTTCTACACCAAGCGCACCGTCAACGAGGGCATCCAGGCCACCTGGTACGGCGCGGTCTGCCAGGTCGCCCGGGAACGGCAGGTCGCGGGCCTGTACTTCTGGGCGCTCCAGTTCGGCATCGACCCGAACCTGCCGGCCAACGCCGACACGCCCCGGATGGACTTCGCCGGCCGCCCGGCCTCGGAGGAGGCGATCCGCACCTGCTTCGCCCAGACCTACGAGGTCCCCGCGGCGCACTGAGCCGCCGAACCGCAACGGCCGGACCCCGTCCTGCGGGGTCCGGCCGTTGCGTGCTGTTCCTGCCGTCCTACCGGCCGGGCCCAGGGCCCGCCCGGCCCGGTCGGCCCTAGCCCGCGGCCGGCTGGCCGGTGGACGTGGGGCGCGCGGTCGAGGAGGCCCGCGGCGTGGCCGGCCGGGTGCTCGCCGAGGGCTGCCCACCGGGCTTGGCGCTCGTCGACGGCTTGGGGCTCGGCTGGCCGGACCCGGTGGGCGCGGGCGCTGCGGGCCGCTCGGTCGTCTCCGCGGTCGTCGGCTGGGGCTGCGGGGTGACCACCGGCGCGGGACGGGCGAGCACCTCGCCGATCCTGGACTCCAGCCACGGGGTCACCACCCGCATGCCGGCCGGGGTCAGGTGCACGCCGTCCCACGCCGGGGTGAGCAGGTGGCCCTCCTCGTCCTTCCAGCGGCACGAATCCTTCGGGCAGTAGAAGGAGTTGAGGTCTAGCAGCTCGACGGCGCCGCCGGCCGACTTCACGAAGTTGGCGATCTGCTTGTTGTAGCAGGTGCCCCAGGTGCGGTTGATCGCGCCGTTCTCCACCCGCTCGTTCATCAGCAGGATGCGGGCGCCGGGCGCGTGCCGCTGCACCAGTTCGACGGTCTCGCCGAGGCGGGTGGCGTACTGGGTGCGGTAGTCGTCGTTGCAGGCGTCGAGCCAGGTGCCGTCCAGGTGCTGTTCGGCGGCGTCCCAGCCGAGGTGCACCACGACGGCCTGGACCCCGTCGGTCTCCAGCTTCTGGCGCCAGAAGTCGACCCGGTCACGGCAGTCGGGGCTGGTCTCGAACTCGATCCGGGAGGTGCCGCGGACCAGGTCGGAGCCGAAGACGCCGCAGCCGCCGATGCCGGCGTCCACCACCCGGTAGCGGTCGCCGAACCGGTACAGCCCGGTGGCGAGGTCCCGGGAGAAGGAGTCGCCGAGGGCGACCACCAGCGGCTTCTGATCGGGGCCCGACCGCATGTCGCGGTCGATCCAGGAGGGCAGGAACCAGGCGCCTGCGGTGGCGGCCAGGGTGGCCGCCGCCAGCAGCGGGATGGTCGGCAGGGGCCGCCAGCGCAGCACCCGCACCCGTTCGGTGGCCAGGTGCAGCAGCCACGCCAGCACCCAGGAGACCGGGGCGCCGATCGCGAGCAGCAGCTCCGGCGAGACGTCGTCGACGAAGCGCTGGACCGTCCAGTACACCGGCAGGTGCAGCAGGTAGAGGCTGTAGGAGATGGCGCCGGTGAGGACGAACGGCTTGAACGAGAGCAGGCGCACCAGCAGGCCCCGCTCGTGGCAGAGCGAGGCGGTCAGCAGGGCGGCGAGCACCGCCACCGCGGCCAGTCCGCCCTGGTAGAGCAGCGGCTCGTGGTAGTCGTCGATGGCCACACTGGCGGCCACCAGGCCGGCCAGGGCGGCGGTGCCGAGCAGGGTGCGGCCGAGCGTCCCGCCCTTGCCGGCCGCGCGGGAGCGGCCCTCTCCGGCCGCCCGGCCGGCCGTCCCGGCCAGGTGCGTACGGCGCTGGCGCAGGTAGACGACGAACGCCGCGGTGGCCCCGGCCGCGAAGCCCACGGCGCGGGTCTCGGTGCCGAGGTAGAGGCGGTCGGTGTTCTCGCCGTTCCACAGCAGTGGGGCCACGGCGGCCGAGACCAGGAAGAGCCCGCCGGTGACCGCGCCGGCGGCGGTGAGCGAGCGGCGGCAGAGCCCGTACACGATGATCAGCAGGACCGGCCACACCAGGTAGAACTGCTCGGTGATGCTCAGTGACCACATCGCGGCGAACGGGTCGATGCCGGCGTAGTGCTCCCAGTAGGAGCCGCCCCGTCCGAGCTGGGCCCAGTTGGCGACCTGGGCGAGGGCGGCCAGGGCCTTGGGGCGGAGCCCCTCGGCGTCCTTGAGCGGACTGAACAGTGCGGACAGCCCGACGACCAGCAGCACGGTGGCGAGCAGGCCGGGCAGCAGCCGCTTGGCGCGGCGGCGGTAGAAGACGCCGAGTGCGATGCGGTCCCGGCGGTCGAGCTCGCGGATCAGGACCAGGGTGACCAGGAAGCCGGAGAGGACGAAGAAGGCGTCCACCCCGAACAGGCCGTTCCGGTAGATGTTGGAGTGATACAGCAGGACCGAGGCGATCGCGACACCGCGCAGGCCGTCCACGGCCTTGTAGTGGACCGACGGCGGAACGGCCCGCCGGGGCGCAGGCGATGGGGCGGGGACGGCGAAGCGGCTGCCCCGCGGGGCCGGTATGCCCCGGGCCGCCCGCATGTCCTGGAGGGTGGGTCCGGTTGGCGGTGAGGCCACGTCAGAGCTGGGCCCGTCGTACATCAGGTCGTTCTCCCCGTATCGATGGGCCGCCGGCCGCCCCTACGATCAGAGTTTTATATCAAAGGAGCGCTTCTGATCGTCGGTCGCCCTCGGTCGGAGGTACAGGTCCGGCCCGCTCGGGCGGGCGGATCAGAGGGCCAGTGTGTACACCATCAGGTCGATTCCCGGCAGCGGGGCCCAGTCGCGGTGGGGGGCGCGGCGGAAGCCGATGCGCTCGTAGAGGCGGTGCGCGGTGGTCATGTCGGGGCGGGTGGAGAAGGCCATGCCGGCCAGGCCGAGTTCGCGGGTGCGGGCGATGGCGGCGCGGACCAGGGCCTCGCCGACGCCCCGGCCGCGGGCGGCGGAGGAGGTGGCGAGCATCCGGATCTCGCCCTCCTGCGGGGTGGCGATGTCGGCCCACTCGGTGCCGCCCACGGCGAAGGTCACGCAGCCGAGCACCCGTCCTTCGGCCTGGTCGAGGGCGACGAGGAGTTCGGCCTCCCGGGCCCGGCGGGCGGTGTCGCGCAGGAGGTCGGCGTAGTTGCCCTCGGCCGCGGTGAAGCCGCCGTCGACGAAAGCCTCGACGGAGATGCGGCCGGCTGCTTCGAGGTCCTCTTCGTGCGCGCGGCGGATGACGATGTCCATGCGGCCAGTGTGCCGGAGGCGTCCGTCCGGCCCGCAGGGGAGGGGGCCGCGGTGGTGGCGGCGGAGGGGCGCAGGGAGGCGGCCGGCATGGTGCCGTACAGGCGGTCGGGGAGGGCGGGTTCGGCCGGGTAGCCGCCGGGGCGGTGCCAGTTGTCGCGGCCGGTGCGGTTGCGGTCCAGGTCGCGCCCGAGCAGCGCGCCGAGGAGGCCGAAACCGCCGACCGCACCGAGCAGGGCCAGGGCGCCCGTGAGCGTGTCGGAGTCCATGGCTCCACTCTCGCGGCGCGGCGGGGCGGCCACGAGTGGCAGGAATGCCCGATTGCATGGAAATCCTGCCAGCCCCATCGGGTGCCCCGCGCCGCCCGCTCCCGCCGCCCGCCCCTTCCGCCGCCCGCGCCGGCCCGGGCATCCTGGCGGGATGCTGAAGAACGTCGTCACGGTCGTGCTGGAGGAGATCCACCCCTTCGAACTCGGGGTGGCCTGCGAGGTGTTCGGCCTGGACCGCAGCGCGGACGGGCTGCCCGCGTACGAGTTCGCCCTCGCCGGGGCCCGGGCCGGCTCGCACCGGACGCACGCCGGGTTCTCCGTCGACGTGCCGTACGGCCCCGAGCGGCTGGCCGAGGCCGACCTGGTGATCGTCACGGCCACCGGGGTGCGCCCGGAGTACCCGGCGCCGCTGCTGGAGGCCGTCCGGTCGGCCGTGGACGGCGGCGCTCGGGTGCTCTCCATCTGCAGCGGCGCCTTCGTGCTGGGCGCCGCCGGGCTGCTCGACGGCCGCCGCTCCACCACGCACTGGCGGCACGCCGCCGAACTGGCCGACCGCTTCCCGCGGACCCGGGTGGAGCCGGACGTGCTGTACGTCGACGACGACCCGGTGATCACCTCGGCCGGCACCGCCGCCGGCATCGACGCCTGCCTGCACCTGGTGCGCAAGCTGCAGGGCGCCGAGGTGGCGCGCGGCATCGCCCGGCGGATGGTGGTGGCGCCGCACCGGGAGGGCGGCCAGGCGCAGTTCGTCGCCCGACCGCTGCCGGACTGCGACGACGAGTCGCTGGCGCCGCTGCTGGACTGGCTCCGCCACCACCTGCACGAGGAGTCCACGGTCGAGCAGTTGGCCGCCCGGGCGCACATGTCGCCGCGCACGTTCGCCCGCCGGTTCCAGCAGGAGACCGGCACCACCCCGCACCGCTGGATCGTCGGCCAGCGGCTGCTGCTGGCCCAGCGGATGCTGGAGAGCACCAGCGAGCCGGTGGACGCGATCGCGGCCCGCTGCGGGTTCGGGAACGCGGCGACGCTGCGCCACCACTTCGGGCGGCGGCTGGGGACCACCCCGCTGGCGTACCGGCGCTGCTTCTCCGACGGGGACGTGGCGACCCCGGTCGAGCGGATCTGACCCACGCGGTACGCGAAGCCCCGCAGCACGCGAACCCCTACGGCACGCGAACCCCCGCAGCACGCGACGCGCCGCGGCCGGCCGAAACCCCGCGCCACGCGACGCCCCTAAGCCAGGCCGGCGCGCCCCCGCGGTCAGTCCCCGACGGCCAGGTGCGCGGTGTCGTTCCACTGCTCGGCGCGCAGCCGCCCGCCGTCGGCCCGCCAGAGGCTCGCGGAGCAGTTGCGGACCTGCTCCAGCGCGAGCAGCTGCCCCTCGGTGAGCCGCTCCAGCGCGTAGCGGAGCATGAGGACGGTGCAGTCGTGCGCCACCAGCAGGACCGGCCGCCCGGCCTCCTCCTCGCAGACGTCGCGCAGCAGGCTGCGCATCCGCAGGGCGACGTCGGCCCAGGACTCGCCGCCGGGCGGGCGGTAGTACAGCTCGCCCATCTTGCGCCGTCTGGCGGCCTCCTCGGGGTGCTTGGCCTCGATGGCGGCCTTGGGCAGCATCTCCAGGATGCCGAGTTCGCGGTCGCGCAGCCGTTCGTCGTAGCGGACGGCCAGCGAGATGGGGACCGCGCCGAGGCCGGCGGCCTGGGCGAGGGCGATCCGGGCGGTCTCGGCGGTGCGGACGTACGGCGAGCACCAGACGCTGCGGGGGCGGTCGGCGCTGGGCAGTCCGGCCCACCAGCGGCCGAGGGCCTGGGCCTGCTGCTGGCCGTGCAGGGAGAGCGGGATGTCCGCGTCCCGGCAGCTGATCGGCACGCTGAGCGCCCCGGCGGCCTCGGCGAGCTGGAACTCGACGTTGGCGGTGGACTCGCCGTGCCGGGTGGCGATCAGGACGGACGGCAGCCGTCCGGCCGTGCGGTGCCGTCCGTTGACCGCGCCGCCGGCGGTGGCCGGGTTGCCGGTGTTGATCGTTGTGCTGTCTGCCATGGCCGCGTCTCCCCGTTGTCGTGGGCCGGTGGTACTCCCTGAACGGCGGCTCCTCGTTCATACATATGATCGCGCCGCCTCCTCCAGTGTTCACGGAGGAGACGGCGCGGTCACAGGGCGCGCGCGGGGCGTATCAGGGGGCGTATCAGTGCGCTGGCACGGGCTCCGGCGCGTTCTTCAGCTCCTCGTCACCGGTTTCGGCGGTGTAGTCGGAGGGCTTGGTCTCGTCCGGGCCCTCCGGCGCCTTCACGGCCCGCAGCACCAGGGTGAGCACCACGGCGACCACCAGGTTGAGCACGAAGGCGGTCAGGCCGATGTAGCCGATCTCGCCGATGCCGGGGATCTCGGCCGAGGAGCCGCCGAAGTGCTTGGTGGCGGGGCTGGAGATGCCGTACGCCTTCCAGGTGCCGTAGACCATGCCGACCGCCCAGCCGGCGAACAGCGCCCAGTGGTGGAACCAGCGGGTGAACAGGCCGCCCACGATGGAGAGGAAGGTCTGCAGGATCCAGATGCCGCCGAGCAGCTGGAGGTTGATCGCGGCCTGCTTGTCCATGGTGAGGACGAAGGCCAGGGCGCCGACCTTCACCAGCAGCGAGGCGATCTTGGCGACCCGGGTCTCGTCGGCGGGGGTGGCGTCCGGCCGCAGGTACTCCTTGTAGACGTTGCGGGTGAAGAGGTTGGCCGCGGCGATGGACATGATGGCGGCCGGCACCAGGGCGCCGATGCCGATCGCGGCGAAGGCCACCCCGGTGAACCAGTCCGGGAACATGTTCTCGAACAGCTGCGGCACCGACAGCTGGGCGTTGAAGCCCGGAACGCCCTTGCCGACGCCCGCCGCGACCGCCATGAAGCCGAGCAGCGCCAGCAGGCCCAGCATCAGCGAGTACGCCGGCATGATCGCCATGTTGCGGCGGACCGTGTTGCGGGACTTGGACGCCAGCACACCGGTCACCGAGTGCGGGTACATGAACAGCGCCATCGCCGAGCCGAGCGCCAGGGTGGCGTACGTCCACTGCTTGTTGTCCGCCACCGTCAGCGAGCCGGCCGACTTGGGCGCGCTGAACTTCTCGGCGACCGCGTCGAAGATGCTGCCGTACCCGCCGAGCCGCAGCGGGATGTAGATCACCGCGACGATGATCACGATGTAGATCAGGGTGTCCTTGACGAAGGCGATCAGGGCCGGCGCCCGCAGCCCGGAGGAGTAGGTGTAGGCCGCCAGCACGCCGAAGGCCAGGAACAGCGGCAGGTCCTTCACGAACCAGTGGGTGCTCTCCCCGCCGCCGACGCCCAGCACGTCCAGCACCGCCTGGATGCCGACCAGCTGCAGCGCGATGTACGGCATCGTGGCGAGGATGCCGGTCAGCGCCACCACCAGGGACAGCGGGCGGGAGCCGTACCGGCCGCGCACGAAGTCGGCGGGGGTGACGTACCCGTGCACCCGGGAGACCGACCAGAGCCGGGCCAGGAAGAGGAAGACCAGCGGGTAGGCGATGATCGTGTACGGCACCGCGAAGAAGCCGGCTGCACCGGTGGCGTACACCGCGGCGGGCACGGCCACGAAGGTGTACGCGGTGTAGAGGTCGCCGCCGAGCAGGAACCAGGTCACCCAGGTGCCGAAGCTGCGTCCGCCGAGGCCCCATTCGTCGAGGTGGAGGGCGTTGTCGGCCTTGCGCCAGCGCGAGGCGAGGAAGCCCATCACGCTGACGAGCGCGAAGAACAGCACGAAGACCGTCAGCGCGGGAACGTTAACCCCGTTCATCGGGCACCCCCGGCCTTCGCCGCGCGGCGGTTGCGCTCGTCGCGGTTGATCAGCAGGTACGCGGCGACCGTGAAGCCGGCCGACACCGGCACCCAGAGCAGCTGGTACCAGTAGAAGAAGGGCACGCCGCCCAGCTCGGGCTCGGTCTTGTTGTACGAGCCCACCCAGAGCACGGCGACGATCGGGACGAGCAGGGCGAGTGCGGCCAGCACCCGCTCCGGCGTCACGGCGGGCACCGGGCCGGATGGCTCGGGCATGACAGGTTGGGGCCCGTCCGGGACCTGGACTTCTGACGACATGTTCGGCTCCGCTCGGAGGGGGCTCACCTCGTCGGCGCCGCAGCCCGGGGGCCGCACGCTCCCCCGGACCCGCCGAGCAGCACCACTGGTGATCGGCAGTCAGTACGGCTGCGAAATGTAGAGCATGACGTGACCCATGTCACCGGAATTGGCAGGATTTCCCGGATGCCGGACAGCGGCACCCGCGCGGGCGCGCCCGCGTGTACGCCGGAGCGCTGCACCGGGGCTGCACGCCGGAGTGCGCTGCTCTGCAGGCGAAGGGCAGCCGGGGTGCAGCGGGCGGCGGCAGGATCGCAGTCACTGGTCCAGACCACTGGGCCGGGCCGCCGGGCCGGATCGCCGGTCCCGCACCCGAGGAGGATCCATGAACCGCATCGCCGCCAAGCTCACCGCGCTGCTGGTGCCGAGCACCGAGGCCGCCGCCGGCTGCTCCTACCAGGAGTACTGGAACACCGGTGACTGCTACTGCGACAACATGTTCCGCAAGTACTGCAAGCGGATGTACGTCGCGGGCAACTGCACCGCCCACTCGCTCGGCTACAAGTTCTACGGCGCCTGCTCCTGACCCCTGCACGACCACCGGCCCGCACACCCCGCCGGCGGCAGCACCCGATCCGCGGCCGCCGCACCAGTACCCGAGGAACCACCGTGAACCGCATCGCCGCCAAGCTCACCGAACTGCTCGTCCCCGGCACCGAGGCCGCCGCCGGCTGCACCCCGCGCAGCTACTGGGCGACCAACGACTGCTACTGCGACAGCGTCGGCCGCAAGTTCTGCCGCTGGTGGGTCATCAGCCCCACCTGCGCCGGCACCAGCTACTACAAGTACTACGGCGTCTGCGCCTGATCCGACCGGTGCGCCCCCGGCCCGCGGCTCGGGCCGGGGGCGCGCCCCGGCGGGGGAGAGGTCCTCGCATGATCCGCCAGCTCGTCCTCCTGATCTGCTCGTTCACCGTCGCCGGGGTGCTCGCCGGCTCCGCGCTCGGCAAGCTGCGGGCCCGGGCGCAGGCCCGGGACGCCGTCCGCGCCCTCACGGGGCTGACCGGCCGCCGGGCCGCGGGCACCGCCACCGCCCTGGTCACGGCCGAGGCCGCACTCGCGGTGGCGCTGCTCGTCCCGGTGCTGCGGTCCGCCGCCGCGGTCGGCGCGGTGCTGCTGTTCGCCGCCTTCACCGCCGCCCTGGTCCGGGTGCTGCGGGCCGGAACCCGGGTCGCCTGCGCCTGCTTCGGGCGCGCCGCCGCCCCGATCGCCCCGCGCCACGTGGTGCGCAACCTGCTCCTGCTGGCCGCCTCGCTGGCCGTCCCGCTGCTCGGGCCGCCGGCCGGGGCCGGGTCCGGGTCCGGGGAGGCGCCGGGGCCGGCCGTGGTGCTGCTCGCCGCCGGGGCCGCCGCGCTGCCCGTCCTCCTCGTGGTCTTCCTGGACGAGGCCGTCGACCTGCTCCGGCCGCCCCGGCCGGTCCGGTAGCCCCTCCGGTCCGCCGGCCCCGTCCCGCTCGCCCGCTTCCGGCCCTCGTGCCGTCCGCCCGTACCCGTATCCGTACCTGGTTCCGGCCCCCGCGCCGCTCCCCGCCACCACCCCGGCCGGACGCCGCTCCGCCCGGACGCACAACCCTGGAGCTCCCATGCCCGTTCTGGTCGCCGCCCTGGTCCTGGTCGGCCTGCTCGCCGTCGCCAGCATGCTCTGCACCCTGCTGCTGGTGCGCCGGATGCGGCAGTTCGAGACCGACCTCTCCCGCGCGCTCAACCGCAACAGCGCCGCGCCCACCCCGATCCGTCCCGGCACCGCGCTGCCCGCCTTCACCGCCGTCACGGTCGACGGCGACCCGGTGGCCGACTCCGACTTCCGCGGCGGCCCGGCCCTGCTCGGCTACTTCTCCACCACCTGCCCGAGCTGCGAGGAGGCGCTTCCGTCGTTCCTGGAGGCCGCCGCGCAGTTCCCCGGCGGCCGCGCCCGGGTGCTGGCCGTGGTGGCCGGCGAACCGGGGGCCGCCGCCGCGCTGGCCGCCCCGCTCGCCGCCGTCGCCCGGACCGTGACCGAGCCGGTCACCGGCGGGATCGGCCGCGGTCTGGCCGTCGACCTGCTGCCCGGCTTCGCCCTGCTGGACGAGCACGGCCACGTCACCCACTCCGCGGTCACCCTCGCCGACCTCCCGGCGCTCACCGCCGCATGACCGCCGACCCCCGCCACCCCGGTGCCGCCGCAGGTCCCGCCCCCGGCCCCGGCACCGCCGCCGGTCCCGCCCCTTCCGCCACCCCCGGCCCGGCCGCCGACCCCGCGGCCGCGCCGGGCCGGGTGCGCTCGCTCGGCCGGATCCTCCTGCTGCTGCGCCGCGCAGCCCCCGGGGCGAGCGGCCTCACCCTCGCCCTGGCGGTGCTGGCCGGCCTGCTGCCCACCGCCCTGGCCTGGCAGCTGAAACTGCTGATGGACGGGCTGGCCGCCGGCCGGGGGACGGCGGAGCTCGCCCCGGTGCTCGGCGCGCTCGCCGCCGCCGGGGTGCTGCAGGCGGTGCTGCCGCACGTCCAGGCGTACCTGGAGGACCAGATCACCCGGGCGGTGTCGGCCCACGTCCAGGACGAGCTGTTCGGCGCGGTCAACCGGATCCCGGGCCTCGGCCCGTTTGAGGACCCGGTCTTCCTGGACCGGCTGCGGCTCGCCGAGCAGGCCGGCGCCACCGTGCCCGGCCAGGTGCTCGGCGCGCTGTTCGGCGCCGCCCGGACGGTCGTGACGGTGGCCGGGCTGCTCGGCGTGCTGCTGGCGATCGGCCCGCTGCTGGCCCTCGCGGCGGCGCTGGCCGCCGTCCCCGGGGTGGTCGGCCGGATTCGCAACGCCACCCGGCTGGTGCGGATGATGTCGGCCACCGGCAACGCCGTCCGGCGGCAGATCTTCTACCAGGAGCTGCTCACCGACCTCCAGGCGCTCAAGGAGGTCCGGCTGTTCGGCCTCGGCGACTTCCTGCGCACCCGGATGCGCACCGAGCAACTGGCCGTCCACCGGCAGGAGCGGGAGCTGGCCCGCCGGGTGCTCGGCCAGCAGGCGCCGCTCGCCCTCGGCACCGCGCTGCTCTCCGCGCTCGGCCTGCTCTGGGCCGTCGGACGGGTCGCCGACGGCGCCCTCACCCTGGGCGGCCTGACCGCCTTCACCGCCGCCCTGGCGGGCCTGCAGACCGGCCTGGCCCAGCTGGCCGTCGACGGCGCCGCCGTCCACCAGGGCATCCTGCTGCACCGCCACTACGACGCCGTCGTCACCGTGCGGCCCGAGCCACCCGTCCAGCCCGCACCGACCGCACCACCCGCACGGCCCGCCGCCGAGCCACCCGCCCGGCTGCCCGCGCTGCGCACCGGCCTCGACCTGCGCGACGTCTGGTTCCGCTACACCGAGGACGGCCCCTGGGTGCTGCGCGGCGTCGACCTCACGATCCCGTACGGCAGCTCGCTCGCCCTGGTCGGGCTCAACGGCGCCGGCAAGTCCACCCTGGTCAAGCTGCTCTGCCGGTTCTACGAGCCGACCCGCGGCAGCATCCGCTGGGACGGCACCGACCTGCGGAACGTCCCGCACCAGGAGCTGCGCCGCCGGCTCGGCGCGGTCTTCCAGGACTACATGAGCTACGACCTGACCGCCGCCGAGAACATCGCCCTCGGCGACCTCGACCGGGCCGGTGACCGGGCCGCCGTGGAACTCGCCGCCCGCCGGGCCGGGCTGCACGACCGGCTGGCCGCCCTGCCGAAGGGCTACGACACCCTGCTCAGCCGGATCTTCTTCGCCGACTCCCCGGCCGAGGAGCAGGCCGCGTCCGGTGCCCTGCTGTCCGGCGGCCAGTGGCAGCGCCTCGCGCTGGCCCGCGCCTACTTCCGGGAGGGCCGCGACCTGCTGATCCTCGACGAGCCCAGCGCCAACGTGGACGCCGAGGCCGAGCACGAGATCCACGAGCAGCTGCGCCGGCACCGGACGGGTGCCACCAGCCTGCTGATCTCGCACCGGCTGGGCGCGGTGCGCGGCGCCGACCGGATCGTGGTGCTGGCCGACGGCCGGATCACCGAGCAGGGCGACCACGCCGAGCTGCTCGCGGCCGGCGGCGAGTACGCGCGGCTGTTCCGGCTGCAGGCGGCCGGCTACGCGGCGGCGGTGTGAGGTGGCGGCCGTCCTGATCGCCCTCCCGCTGCTGCTGCTCGCCGCCGCCGTGGCGCTGCTGCGGCGCACCTTCGTGCTGGTCACCGTGCGCGGCCTGAGCATGAGCCCGGTGCTGCTGCCCGGCGACCGCCTGCTGGTCAGCCGACGGCGCCGGCGCCCGGCCGCGGGGGAGCAGCTGGTGCTGCAGCGCCCCGAGCCGGGCGCGGGCTGGACCGGGCCGGTGCCCCGCGGGCCCGGCGACGCCCGCTGGTACGTGAAGCGGGTGCTGGCCGCGCCGGGCGACCCGGTGCCGGCGGAGCTGCTCGCGGTCACCGGGGCCGCCCCGGGGGCGGTGGTGCCCCCCGGGCGGGTGCTGGTGGTCGGCGAGCACGAGCACAGCGAGGACTCCCGGCAGTGGGGCTACTTCCCGGCCGACCGGATCCTCGGCACGGTGGTGCGCAGGCTCGGCTCCGGTCCGGCGGTGAGCACCCTCAGCAGCCCGGCCGGCCGGTAGCGGCCGGGCGCGGGGGACTCCAGGAGCCGGGCGTCCACCAGCAGCTCCAGCACCGTCTCGGTGTACCCGGGGGAGAGGCCGAGCGCGTGGGCGGTCGCCGCGGGCTCCCACTCCTCCGGGCCGAGCCGTCGCAGCCGGCGCAGCAGCCACTCGGGCCGGTCGACCAGCGGGTGCAGCGCGTCCGCCAGGTGCCGGTACACCTCCGGGTCGTCCAGGCCCAGCCGCTCGGGCCGGCGCTCGGCGTCGGTCAGCAGGTCGGCGAAGGTGCGGATCGGCCAGTCGGGCCGGGCGCCGAGCCGGGCGGCGGCGCTGCGCACGGCCAGCGGGTGCCCGGCGCAGTGCGCGAGGACGGCCCGGACGGCGGCCGGTTCGGCGGCGGCCCGGCGGTGCCCGATGGCCCGGGCGAACAGCTCGTGGCAGTCGTCGGGGCCGAGCGGGCCGAGGTCCAGCAGGTGGCCGGGGTCGGTGGCGAGGCGGCGGCTGCGCCCGGTCACCAGGAGGCGGCCCGGTCCGCCGGCCGGCAGCAGCGGGAGGATCTGGCCCGCCGAGGCCGCGTCGTCCAGCACCATCAGGACGGCCCGGTCGGCGGTCAGCTCGCGCAGCCGGACGGCGAGGTCCCCGGGGTCGGCGGGCAGGTCGAGGGCGCCGAGGTCGGTCAGCACCCGCCGCAGCAGGGAGCGGGCCGGGCGCGGGGTGCGGGTGCCGCCGAGCTCCAGGTAGAGCACGCCGTCGGGGAAGCGGTCGGCGAGGTCGTGCGCGGCGCGGACGGCCAGGGCGCTCTTGCCGATCCCGGGCGGGCCGGCGATCACCACCGGGCAGCCGGCGGGGGCGTCGAGCAGGGCGGCGATCCGGTCGAGTTCGGCCGGGCGGCCGACGAAGTGCGGCGGGCTGCCGGGGAGCTGGCGCGGTGGTGCGGCGGGCCGCGGGGTGCCGCAGTCCTTCGCCGGGACGGCGCGCGGCCCGGCCGGTGGCGCGGGCTGCGGGCCCGCCGCGGCGGGAGCCGCCGGGGTGGCCGGTGCGGCGGCGGCGGGGCCGGCCGGGTCGGTCGGCACCCCCGTCGCGGGGGCGCGCAGCGGCGGTACGGGCGGCTCCGGCGGCCGGGGCGGGTCGAGCAGCGGGTCGCGCTCCAGGATGCGGGTGTGCAGCCCGGCCAGTTCGGCGCCGGGCTCGATGCCGAGCTCGTCCACCAGCAGCCGCCGGCAGCTCTGGTACGCGGCAAGGGCGTCGGCCTGCCGGCCGCAGCGGTAGAGGGCGAGCATCAGCTGGCCCCAGAGCCGTTCCCGCAGCGGGTGCTCGGTGACCAGCCCGGCGAGTTCGGCGGCGAGGGCGTGATGGTGGCCGAGCCGCAGTCCGGCGTCGGCGCGGCACTCCAGCGCGTTGACCCGGGTCTCCAGCATCCGGCCCGCGGCCTCCTGGCGGAGCCGGTCGTGGTCGATGTCGGCCAGCGGCTCGCCGCGCCACAGGGCGAGGGCGGAGTCGAAGTGGCGGTGGGCGCGGGCCCAGTCGCCGGCCACGTAGGCGCTGTGGCCGAGCGCCGCCCGGCTGCGGAAGACGGCCATGTCGAACTCGCCGTCCAGCACGGTGAGCCGGTAGCCGTCCCGGTCGGTGGCCAGTCGGCGGCCGGCCTCCGGGCCGAGGGCCCGCCGCAGCCTGGTGACGTGGCTGTGCAGGGTGGCGCGGGCGCCCTGGGTGGGCCGGCCGTCCCAGATCAGCTCGATGAGCTCGGTGCTGCCGACGCTGCGGCCGGCCCGCAGCAGCAGGGCCGCGAGCAGCACCCGGCGGCGGCCGGACGGGACGGTGAGGACGCCGGAGGCGTCCTGGACGATGGTGGGGCCGAGAAGTCCGAACTGCAACAGATCCCCCTACTGTGCTGCCCCGCGGGGCATGGCTCGGTAGGGGCGGGGCGGCGCGCGCCCCGCCCCCGTCGGAGAGTCGGGGCACGCCGAGGAGCCGCCGGGGCGCCCTGGTCCGGCAGGCGTGCCCGCGGGCCGTCCGGGGACGGCCGACCGCTGGTCGGTGCAGGGGAGGTTCCGACCCGGGTCCGTCCGGCGGACGCTGCGGCGCCGGGGCGCCGGTCCGCCGGGCGGTCCCTACTCCGGGCGCTGGAGTCGGGTGATGAACTTGTAGCGGTCGCCGCGGTAGATGGAGCGGACCCACTCGACGGGGTCGCCGTCGGCGTCGAAGGAGTGCCGGGAGAGCTGGAGCATCGGCAGTCCGAGGTCGGAGCCGAGCAGACCGGCCTCGCGCGGGTTGGCGAGGGTGGTCTCGATGGTCTCCTCGGCCTCGGCGACCGTCACCCCGTAGACCTCGCGCAGCGCGGTGTACAGGGAGTTGTGCTTGGCGAGGTTGCGGCGCAGGGCCGGGAACCGCTTGGCGGAGAGGTGGGCGACCTCGATGGCCATCGGGTCGCCGTTGGCCAGGCGCAGGCGCTCGATCCGCAGCACCCGGCCGCCGGCCTTGATGTCCAGCAGCGGAGCCAGGTGGTCGTCGGCGGTGATGTAGCCGATCTCGATCAGCCGGGAGGTGGGCTCCAGGCCCTGGGCGCGCATGTCCTCGGTGTAGGAGGTCAGCTGGAGGGCCTGGGCGACCTTGGGCTTGGCGACGAAGGTGCCCTTGCCCTGGATGCGCTCCAGCCGGCCCTCGACCACCAGCTCCTGGAGGGCCTGGCGGACGGTGGTGCGGGAGGTGTCGAACTGGGCGGCCAGGGCCCGCTCGGGCGGGACGGGGGTGCCGGCCGGCTGGGTCTCGGTGAGCTGCAGCAGGTGGCGCTTGAGCCCGTAGTACTTGGGCACGCGGGCGGTGGCGTCCGCACCGGCCTGGTTCGGGAGGTTCTTCACCTGGGGGTCGTGGACCTGGGCCGTGGTGCCCCCGTCGCTGCTCATCGGACCTGTCTCCCGCTTCTCACGGGGCCGTTGCGGGCCCCGCCACTTTGTTAACACCTCACATCGTTGCATGTATGGCTACGGAACGAATACCTCATCACGCGATGAACGATGTGCGGTGTCGGCTTGATAACGGGTCCCCGGGATTGCCCGAACAGCCGTTGACAGGCCCATTGGTCTAGGCCAAGCTCCAGGCATCTGGTCTACACCACTAGGCCGGTAACGATGAATCCCCCCACCCGTTCGCTGGAGTCCGCGGCACCTTTCCCCCCGCTTTGTGCGGGTCTGCCGCAGCCACCCGACGGGGGTAACCCAGGCATCCCTCAGGAGGATGGCGTGAAGCGTCAGCTCATTGCGGCGGTCGGCGTCGCGGCTATGGTCGTCGGTCTGGCCGCGTGTGGTTCGGACGGCGACAAGAAGTCCTCGGACGGCTCGTCCGCCGCCGCCAAGAACTACAACGGCAAGACCCTGACGGTCTGGCTGATGGACGGCACCGCCCCGAAGGGCTGGACGGACTCCGTCAAGGCCGACTTCGAGGCCGCCTACCCGGGTGCCAAGGTCAACTTCCAGACCCAGCAGTGGGACGGCATCGGTGCCAAGGTCACCACCGCGCTCTCCGAGGGCTCGGTCGACATCCTGGAGATCGGCAACACCCAGACCGCGGGCTACGCGGCCTCCGGCGGCCTCGCCGACCTCACCAAGGACAAGGCCGACCTGGGTGGCAACGACTGGGCCGCCAACCTGAACGAGTCCGCGGTCCAGGACGGCAAGCAGTACGCCGCCCCGTGGCTGTTCACCAACCGCGTGGTCGCCTACAACAAGGACCTGTGGACCAAGGCCGGCATCGCCGCCGCCCCGAAGACCCTGGACGAGTTCTACGCCGCCCTGGAGAAGCTGAAGTCCTCCGGCGCCACCAACGAGCCGCTCTACCTGCCCGGCCAGTCGTGGTACGCCTACTTCGGCCTGCTGACCACCGAGGGCGGCAAGCTGGCGAAGAAGGAGGGCGACAAGTGGGTCGGCGGCCTGTCGACCCCCGAGGCCCAGCGCGCCCTGGAGACCTACAAGAAGCTGCAGAGCTACTCGACCGCCCCGAAGAACACGGACGAGGCCAAGCCGCAGCAGAGCGAGCTCTTCGCCAAGGGTGACGTCGGCTCCATCATCAGCCTCCCGTGGGAGGTCGCCCCGGCGGTGAAGGCCCTGGGCGCCGACAAGATCGGCTACTTCCCGCTCCCGGGCAAGACCGCGGACAAGGCCTCCTCGGTCTTCCTCGGCGGCTCGAACCTCGCGGTCTCCGAGCTGAGCAAGAACAAGGACCTCGCCAAGGGCCTCCTGAAGATCGCCCTGAACGACAAGCACGAGACCCTGGTCGCCCAGGCCGGCAACGTGCCGAACAAGGTCGCCCTGAACAGCCAGGTCTCCGGCGACTTCGCCAAGGCGGCCCTGCCGGCCTCCACCAACGGTGCGATCACGCCGAACGTCCCGACCTGGGCGAACGTCGAGAACAACCCGAACCCCATCAAGGACTTCCTGACCGGCGCGCTGACGGGTGACTTCGCCGCCGCCGCCAAGAAGGCCGACGACGAGATCGCGAAGCGTCTCAACCAGAAGCAGTAGCAGGTCGAGCGGCGTCGCTCACCGGCTCCCGGCGGGGAGCCGGTGGGCGACGCCTACCCGTCGTTGGTCAGGTTGGTTAGGAAGAGAGAACGATGGCTGTGCATTCGGAGCGGGTGCAGACACAGTCCCCGGAGTCGGGGGAGGCTGCTGTGGCCACCAGGGAATCGGGCGCCGGCCGCGGCGCCGACGTCACTGCGGGGAAGAGCGGCAGACCGCCGCGCCGCGGGAGCGGTCGCGCCGGGATCGCGCCGTACCTGCTCCTGCTGCCGGCCGTCCTTGCGACCGTCCTACTGCTGGGCTGGCCGCTGCTCAAGATCATTCTGCTGTCGTTCCAGAACCTCAACAGGCGCCAGTTCATCCTGCACCTGACCGAGTGGAACGGTTTCGACAACTACACCGATCAGCTGAAGGACCCGGAGTTCTGGGACGTCACCGTCCGCACGCTCGCCTTCACCGCCGCCAACGTCGTCCTGATCATGGTCGGCGGCACCCTGGTCGGCCTGCTGCTCAACCGCCTCGGCAAGAAGATGCGCCTGGTCCTGTCGATGGCGCTGGTGCTCGCCTGGGCGATGCCCATCGTGGCCGCCACCACCGTCTTCACCTGGCTCTTCGACCAGCGCTACGGCGTGGTCAACTGGTTCCTGGACCGGCTCGGCTGGCACTCGATGGCCGAGTACAACTGGACCGGCGACCAGCTCTCGACCTTCTTCGTGATCGTCCTGCTGATCGTCTGGGGCTCCATCCCCTTCGTCGCGTTCAACATGTACGCCGGTCTCACCACCATCCCCAAGGAGCTGTACGAGGCCGCCCGGATGGACGGCGCCGGCTCCTTCAAGATCTTCGGCTCGGTGATCTTCCCCAGCCTGAAGCCCTTCTTCCTCGCCACGACCTTCCTTGAGGTCATCTGGGTCTTCAAGGCCTTCACCCAGGTCTACGCCATCAACGCGGGCGGCCCCGACCGCCTCACCCGGACCCTGCCGATCCACGCCTTCCTGGAGGGCACCGGCTCCCAGCGCTACGGCGTCGGCGCCGCGATCTCGGTGCTCACCATCCTGATGCTGGGCGTGCTGATGGCGTACTACATCCGGATCATTCTGAAGCAGGAGGACGAGCTGTGAGGCGCTCGCTCATCGGACGCTCCTGGCCGAACGCGATCGCGCTCGTCCTCGCCGTCTTCTTCATCTTCCCCGTCTACTGGATGGTGTCCACCTCCTTCAAGGAGAACGGGGACATCATCACCAAGGAGCCGGTCTTCCTCCCGCTGGACGGGACGTTCGACCACTTCTCGCGGGCGATCAGCGCCGAGAACTTCTGGACCTTCGTCACCAACAGCCTGATCGTCACGGTCGGCGCGGTGCTCATCTCGCTGGTCATCGCCACCCTGGCCGCCTTCGCCATCGCCCGGATGAGGTTCCGCGGACGCAAGTCCTTCATCCTCGTGGTGATGGCCGCGCAGATGGCCCCCTGGGAGGTCATGACGATCGCGGTCTACATGATCGCCCGCGACAACGACCTGCTGAACAGCCTGCTCCCGCTGACCATCTTCTACATGATGATGGTGCTGCCCTTCACCATCTGGACGCTGCGCGGCTTCATCGCCGCGGTGCCGAAGGAGTTGGAGGAGTCGGCGATGGTGGACGGCTGCACCCGCTCGCAGGCCTTCGTGAAGGTGATCTTCCCGCTGCTGGCCCCGGGCCTGATGTCCACCTCGCTGTTCGGCTTCATCACCGCCTGGAACGAGTTCCCGCTCGTCCTGATCATGAACAAGGAGCAGGCGACCCAGACCCTCCCGCTCTGGCTGACCACCTTCCAGAGCGTCTTCGGCAACGACTGGGGCGCCACCATGGCCGCCTCCACCCTGTTCGCCGTTCCGGTGCTGATCCTGTTCATCTTCCTGCAGCGCAGGGCCGTCAGTGGTCTCACCGACGGCGCCGTGAAGGGCTGATCCGACGTGAGCATCCTCATCCCCACCGCACCCGCCAGCGACCAGCTGCACCGCGACGCCCTGACCGTCCTGCAGCCGGGCTTCGTGGGCACCACCGAGGTGCCCGAGTGGCTGCGCCGCCACCTGGCGGCCGGCCTCGGCTCGGTCGCGCTGTTCGGCCGCAACGTCACCGACCACGCGCAGCTCGCCGCGCTCACCCGCAAGCTGCGCGACGAGAACCCCGACCTGCTGATCGCCATCGACGAGGAGGGCGGCGACGTCACCCGCCTCGATGTCGGCGCCGGCTCCTCCTGGCCCGGCAACCTGGCCCTCGGCGCGATCGACGACCCGGCGCTGACCCGGGACGTCGCCCGCGAGCTGGGCCGGGCGCTGGCCGCCTGCGGCATCAACTACAACTGGGCGCCGACCGCCGACGTCAACTCCAACCCGCAGAACCCGGTCATCGGCGTGCGCTCATTCGGCGCCGACCCGGAGCTGTGTGCGCGGCACACCGCCGCCTGGGTGGAGGGCCTGCAGTCGGCCGGCGTCGCGGCCTGCGCCAAGCACTTCCCCGGCCACGGTGACACCAACGTGGACTCGCACCACGGCCTGCCGCTGATCGACGTGGACGTGGAGACCCTGCGCGCCCGCGACCTCGTCCCGTTCCAGGCCGCGATCGCGGCCGGCACCAAGGCCGTCATGACGGCCCACATCATGGTCCCGGCGCTCGACCCGAACCGCCCGGCCACGCTCAGCCCCTCGGTGCTCACCGACCTGCTGCGCGCCGCCCCGGCGGCCGGCGGCCTCGGCTACCAGGGCCTGATCGTCACCGACGCGATCGAGATGGGCGCCATCGCCGACACCGTCGGCATGGGCGAGGGCACCGCGCAGGCCCTGGCGGCCGGCGCGGACGCGATCTGCGTGGGCGGCGGCCTGTGCGACGAGGAGACCGTGCTGCTGCTGCGCGACGCCATCGTGGCGGCAGTGCGGGCCGGCGGCCTCTCCGAGGAGCGGCTCGCCGACGCCGCCGAGCGGGTGCGCTCGCTCGGCAGCTGGGGCCGGATCGCCGCCCAGGGCGAGCAGCGGCCCGCGGACCTCGCGGTCGGCCTGCGGGCCGCCCGCCGGGCGCTGCGGATCGTCCGCGCGCCGGGCCGCGAGGTGGCGCCGGTCACCGAGCGGCCGTACGTGGTGTCCTTCTCGGCCGAGCCCAATATCGCGGTCGGCGACGAGACGCCGTGGGGCGTGGCCGAGCTGCTCGCCGACCGCTTCCCCGGCACGCTGGCCCGGACGGTCGGCCCGGAGCACGCCGGCCCCGAACAGCTGGACGCCCTGGTCGCCGGGCTGGTGGCCGAGTCGGAGGGCCGCCGCACCGTCCTGGTGGTGCGCGACGTGCACCGGCACGCCTGGATGTCCGCGGCGCTCACCCGCCTCGTGGCGGCCCGTCCGGACGCCGCCGTGGTCGAGATGGGCATCCCGCAGTCCGGTCCGGTCGGCGCCCTGCACATCGCCACCCACGGCGCCGCCCGGGTCTGCGGACTCGCGGCCGTCGAGGTGCTCACCGGACAGTCGGGAGCGATCGGCTGAACCTTCGTCGGGCCACCGCCGCGAGCGGTGACCCGGGGTGCCCGAGAGGCATCCGCAGCCGGGCCCGCCATGCGCATGTCGCATGGCGGGCCCGCGGTGTTTCCGGCCCGGCTGACCTGCGGAAACGACCCCTGACGGTGTTCCCTCAAGTGGGCCTTAAGGCAGCCTTAAGTTCTACTTAGGGTGACGGCCCGGCGACTGATCGCCACGCGGTACAACAGGTCTGCAACGGCCTTTGCCCCAGGGCCATTTGGCGTTGACACCGGCAGTGGTCTAGGCCAGAGTCCAACCCATCCGGTTCGAACTCAAACCTCACCGGATGTGGTATCGGCCCTTCCCGAAGCTCTTCGTCGCGCCGCCCGGCCACCGCCGCCGGCGCCATCACGCTCCCGGCGGGCACAAGCTCCCAACACCCCTTCGGAGGACGGCGTGAAGACGCGTCAGCTCATGGCGACAATCGCGATCGCGGCCCTGGCCGCCGGGTTGACGGGCTGCAACTCCGGCGGGTCGTCCGCGCAGGGCGCCAAGGGTGCCGGCGGTGTCGACCCCAAGTCGGTCGGCGGCACGGTCACCGTCTGGCTCATGGAGGACGCCCAGCGGAACTGGCCCGACCTCGTCCAGCGGGTCAACGACGACTTCGCCGCCAAGTACCCGAACGTCACCCTGAGGCTCGCCTACCAGGGCTGGGCGGACAAGCTCGCCAAGCTGGACGCGGCGATCGCGGCCGGCGCCGCCCCGGACGTCGTGGAGCTCGGCAACACCGAGACCATGAAGTACGTCCTGTCCGGCGCACTCGCCCCGGTCGAGCGGAGCACCTTCGAGAACTCCGACGCCTGGATCCCCGGCCTGGTGAACACCTGCACCTACCAGGACAAGGTCTGGTGCGTGCCGTACTACTCCGGCGCCCGGGTCGCGATCTACGACTCGGCGGCCTTCCAGTCGGCCACCGGCAGCGCCGAGTTCCCGAAGACCGAGGACGAGCTCAAGGCGGCGCTGGACAGGATCGACCGGTCCAAGGGCGACAAGACCTACTCCGCGCTCTACCTGCCCGGCCCGTACTGGTACGCCGCGATGAGCTACGTGCACGCCTACGGCGGAGCCATCGCCCGCTTCGACAGCGCCGGGATCTGGCACGGCACCCTGAGCGACCCCAAGTCCAAGCAGGGCATCAGCCACTTCATCGAGCTGGTGCGCAAGTACAACAAGGGCGACCTCTCGGTCAACGAGCTCAACCAGTACGAGGCGATGGCGCGCGGCCGGGCCGCGGCCTTCTACGGCAACGGCTACGAGGTCGCCAGCGTGACCGCCCCGGTCACCGGCAACCCGAACCTCAAGAACTCGGTCAAGGTCGCCACCATGCCCGGCCCGGACGGCAAGCCGCTGCCGACCTTCATCGGCGGCTCCGACCTCGCCGTCACCGCCAAGTCGGCCTCGCTGGAGGCGGCCACCGACTGGGTGCGGATGTTCACCAGCGGCAAGTCCCAGCAGGTGCTGGCGGACAAGGACATCCTGCCGAACAACCTCAACCAGCTGGCCCCGCTGCGCTCCAAGCCGGCCACCGCCGCCGCGGCCAACACGGTGGCGAACTCCTGGTTCACCCCGCTGGCGCCCGGCTGGGGCGCGATCGAGAAGAAGAAGGTCCTCGCGGACATGCTCACCTCGATCCTGCGCGGCAAGTCGGTCGACCAGGCCACCAAGGACGCCGACGCCCAGATCGACCAGCTGATCAACAACCCGTCCTGACCCGGTCCGGACGCCCCTGCCGCAGGTGGGGAGCCCCGGCCCGGGCAGGGCGGGGGCTCCCTCGGATGTGCTCCACCCCGGAGCCCCCCGTAGGATTGCCGCAGGAATCACCGCAGCGAGTGTGCGGACTCGCCGCCGTAGAGGTCCCCGCCGGGCACGTCCGCCCGGGTGGGGTCGAACCATCTCATCGGAGGCACATCCAGATGTCCGACACGCAGACTGTTTCCGTCCCCGGCCGGATCATGGCGGCGGAGATGGCCGAGCAGCCGGCCGTCCTCCAGCGCATCCTCGACGAGGGCGCTCCGAAGATCCGCGAGATCGCCGCCCAGATCGCCGCCCGGAACCCGCGCTTCGTCCTGCTCACCGCGCGCGGTACGTCCGACAACGCGGCGCTGTACGCCAAGTACCTGATCGAGATCCTGCTCGGCAAGCCGGCCGGCCTGACCTCGATGTCCACCACCACGGCCTACGGCGCCAAGCCCGACCTCACCGACGTGCTGGTCGTCACCGTCAGCCAGTCGGGCGGTTCGCCGGACCTCGTGGCGTCCACCAAGGCGGCCCGCGAGGCCGGTGCGATCACGCTCGCGGTCACCAACAACGCCGCCTCGCCGCTGGCCGAGGTGTCCGAGTTCCACATCGACGTGCTGGCGGGCCCGGAGAAGGCGCTGCCGGCCACCAAGACCTACACCGCCGAGCTGCTGGCGCTCTACCTGCTGGTCGAGGGCCTGCGGGGCGGCGACGGCTCGGCCGCCAAGGAGCTGCCGGCCCTGGCCGCCGGCGTCCTGGCCCGCCAGGGCGAGGTGAAGGCCCTGGCCGAGCGGTACCGCTTCGCCCAGCGCCTGGTCATCACCTCGCGCGGCTACGGCTACCCGACCGCCCGCGAGGCGGCGCTGAAGCTGATGGAGACCACCTACATCCCGGCCTCCCCGTTCTCCGGCGCCGACCTGCTGCACGGCCCGCTGGCCATGGTGGACAACGTCTCCCCGGTCATCGCGATCGTGCCGGACGGCAAGGGCGGCGAGGCCCTGCAGCCCGTCCTGGACCGCCTGCGCGGCCGCGGCGCGGACCTCGTGGTGGTCGGCCAGCAGGCGCAGGTGGAGAGCGCCTCCGCGGGCTTCGCGCTGCCGGCCGGGGTGCCGGAGGAGGTCCAGCCGATCCTGGAGATCCTGCCGCTGCAGCTGCTGGCCTACGAGGTCACCATCGCCCGCGGCCAGGACCCGGACGCCCCCCGCGCGCTGGCGAAGGTCACCGAGACCCACTGACGCGCTCCCGTACGGAACGCCGAACCCCCGTCCACAGCCTGTGGACGGGGGTTCGGCGTCTGCCGCGCCCTGAGCGCGCGACGGGTCGGCGGGCACCGGAAGGCGCCGTTGCGAGGCGGCGCCCGGAACGCACTACGGGCCACGGCGCCGACACGGGACCCTCAACCCATGCGGCACCGCAGCCCGGAGCTGTCGTCGGGCGCCGGTGACGATCGAGGACTGTGCGGGGTCCTCGTTCGGCGGCGACCGACCGAGGAGCGGCCTCGCGCGGTCAGGGCAGTTGCGCGGTGGGCCTCTCCTTGGTGCCCTTTCATTGTGGACTAGACCAATCTGGGTTGTCCAGGGCTCGCCCAAAATTGGTCTGGACAACTCGGCGGGCCGCCCCGGAGAGGGTCCCGGGCGCAGGCCCGGGCCGCTGGGGCTACGCTCGCCATGTGCCCTCGCTGAACGAACTCGTCCGCCGCCACACCACCCTGACCGGTGCCGATGTGGAGTGGCTCCACATGCTGGTCTCGGAGTGGCAGCTCCTCTCCGACCTCTCCTTCGCCGACCTGGTGCTGTGGATCCCGACCTGGGACGGCATCCGCTACGTCTCGGTGGCCCAGATGCGACCCAACACCGGGCCCACCTCGTACCAGGACGACATGGTCGGCCACCTCGTCCCGCGCGGGCGCCGGCCGCTGCTGGACGCCGCGTTCGACGAGGGCCGGATCGTGCGGGAGGGCGACCCCGAGTGGCGCGAGGAGGTGCCCGTCCGGGTGGAGTCGATCCCGGTCCGGCGCGAGGGCAAGGTGCTGGGCGTCATCGCCCGCAACACCAATCTGCTGACCGTCCGCACCCCCAGCCGGCTCGAACTCACCTACCTGCAGAGCGCCTCCGACCTGGCCCAGATGATCGCGGCGGGCGCCTTCCCGTACCCCGGCGTCGAGCAGGCCGACATGGACGCCGCCCCGCGGGTCGGCGACGGCCTGATCCGGTTGGACGCCGACGGGGTGGTCACCTACGCCAGCCCCAACGCGCTCTCCGCGTACCACCGGCTGGGCCTCACCACCGACCTGGTCGGCAGCCACCTGGGCCGCACCACCGCGGACCTCGCCCCGCCCTCCCGCGCGGCGGTGCA
Organism: Kitasatospora sp. NPDC054939; assembly: GCF_053610105.1. NCBI lineage: Bacteria > Bacillati > Actinomycetota > Actinomycetes > Kitasatosporales > Streptomycetaceae > Kitasatospora > Kitasatospora sp. NPDC054939. Next base: position 34,583 of record NZ_JBSGXP010000044.1, read on the forward strand.
CGAGGCGCTGGTGAAGATCGCCAGCGGTTGGGCCCCGCGGCAGACCGAGGTGGAGGCGCAGGGCGGGGTGGTGACCCTGCGGGCGATCCCGCTGAAGCCCAAGGGCACGCTGACCGGTTCGCTGGTGCTCTGCCGGGACGTCACCGAGCTGCGCCGGCGCGATCGGGAGCTGATGACCAAGGACGCCACCATCCGGGAGATCCACCACCGGGTGAAGAACAACCTGCAGACGGTGGCCGCGCTGCTGCGGCTGCAGTCGCGCCGGATGGAGTCCGAGTCCGGCCGGGCCGCGCTGGACGAGGCGGTGCGCCGGGTCGGCTCGATCGCCATCGTGCACGAGACGCTCTCGCAGGCCCTGGACGAGCAGGTCACCTTCGACGAGATCGCCGACCGGGTGCTCGCCATGGTGATGGAGCTCTCCCAGGACGGCCGGGTGGCCACCCGCCGCAGCGGCAGCTTCGGCATCCTCTCCGCCGAGGTGGCCACGCCGCTGGCGATGGTGCTGACCGAGCTGCTGCAGAACGCGCTGGAGCACGCCTTCGGCCCGACGGCCTCGGGCAACCTGGAGGTCAGCGCGCTGCGCGGCCGGGCGCCGGCCACCGGCATCGGCTGGTCGGAGAGTTGGAACGGTGGCGCCAAGCCGGAGGAGTACCTGCTGATCACGGTGCAGGACGACGGCCGGGGCATGCCGGAGGGCTTCGACCCGCAGCAGGCGGGCAACCTCGGTCTGCAGATCGTCCGGACGCTGGCGACCGGGGAGCTGGGCGGCACCTTCGACATGGTGGCCGGGCCGGAGGGCGGGACCAAGGTGGTCCTGGAGATCCCGGTGCGCTGAGAGGCGCAGTTGTGAAGGAGTGCGGGAGGGGCGTGCCCCGGGCCGATGCGCCGGGGGCGTGCTCCTGCACAATCGGGGGCGCGGGGGCGCCGTGGCCGGTGCGGGGTGTCGGGACACAGAAACGAGGCCCTGTCGACCGGGGGGGGGTGGGTCGACAGGGCCTCTCAACCCGTTCCGGCCGTCGGGGGGAGTCGGCCGGAACGGGGGCTCTGGGTAGTGCGACACCTCACCGATGCGTTGCACACGGTGAGCGCCACAGCTCCACAATATTGCTCTAAGTGAACAGTATCAAGTGGCTGGGCGGCCCGGTGTCGCAGAACTGTGCCGAGCACGGTCCTTCGTGCGGAAGGCTTCACCAGGAGGTGCAGGGAAGCCTGTGATCATGGGCTGATCGGATGGTGCGGTTACTGCCGGTAATACCGTGAGTGATCAGGCGGTGCGGGCGCGGTTGCGGGCGGCGCGGCGCTTCATCGCACGACGCTCGTCCTCGCTCATGCCGCCCCAGACGCCGGCGTCCTGGCCGGTTTCGAGCGCCCACTGCAGGCACTGCTCCATGACCGGACAGCGGCGGCACACGGCCTTGGCTTCCTCGATCTGCAGCAGAGCAGGACCGGTGTTCCCGATCGGGAAGAAAAGCTCCGGGTCCTCTTCGCGGCAGACAGCGCGGTGGCGCCAGTCCATGGTCGTCCAACTCCTCCTGCCGGCGGGGGTGGCCCGGTCGGCATAATCGATGGCTTGTGAATGTGAACGCTTTCACGAATCCCGCAACAGCAAAAGAGACCAAAGGCCCGCCGGGCCCGGGTGGTCTGTGCTGGGGAGGGATTCGGTGATCAGAGGAGCTTCGCTGCCGGCACTCGCCATGGTCTGGTGTTGCCGCGGCTGCGATGCGTCCCGATCGCCATGTAGAGGTTCGCAAACCTCGGGCCCGGATACAACCCCCTTCGGCGAGGAATTTTTGATTCTTCGGTGTCGCCTAGCTCACAGCCCGTACTTCTATGGGGTGAAGGGGGCTTGTGCGTTCGAGAAGAAGGGGGAACCCCCCTTCTAGTCACACAATCACACGCAGTGCACGTCGAACGCCTGTGAAACTGACGCGACTCCTGTCTCCAAGGTGGTCCCCATCGACCTGGAAGGGGACCGGTTCCTCTGAAACCAAGGTGAAGTGTCTGACGTCGTGATAGGAGACGAGGTGCTTGCCGGACGGGCCGGCGGGCACCGCACCGTCCCCCGAAGGCGCGTGCGACCGCAGGATCTGACGGACCGTTCGAGCGGTGCCGAACGCGGTCATCCGGGTGATGCCGAAGACGTCGAGGTCCGTGTCGAAGGAGGCGAGCGGCGAGGGATAGACCGGGCGGTTGCCCAGGAACGTCCAGGGCGAGGTGTTGCTGACTATCGCCAGCACCAGCCCCGGCACCGGCTCGTGGCCCGTGAGCTGCAGCGTCACCGGGCCGGCCTTGCGCTGCTCACGCTGGGTGACATAGTGCCGGAGCGCCTGCCCGACGTAGAGCGCGTGGGTGGACTTGCGCCCCGCGCGGCGCTGCTCCTCCACCCGGCCGACCACGCCGGCGTCGAAGCCCAGGCCGGCGGTGAAGGTGAACCAGCGGTCCGGCAGTCCGTCGGTCAGCGCCTTGCCCAGGCCGATCGGCCGCTCGCGGCGCTGCTCCAGGGCGTTCAGCAGGACGCCGGTGGCCTCGACCGGGTCGTTCGGCAGGCCCAGAGCGCGGGCGAAGACGTTGGTGGAACCGCCGGGGACCACGGCCAGCCGCGGTACCCGCTCACCGGGGCCGTGCGCCAGCAGCCCGTTCACCGCCTCGTTGACCGTGCCGTCGCCCCCCAGGGCCACCACCAGGTCGACCGTGCCGTCCTCGACGGCCTCGCGCGCCAGGTCGCGGGCGTGCCCCCGGTACTCCGTATGGGCGACCTCCAGCTTGAGGTCACTGCGCAGGGCGTGGATGAGAACGTCCCGGGTGCGGCCACTGGTGGTGGTCGCCTTCGGATTCACGACCAGGAGAGCGCGCATGTGCTCAGCCTACGGGTCGGCGCGCCGTGCCCGGCGGCTACCCTGCTGGAGTGACCGCGAAATCCTCCGCCCCCGCCCCCGCGCCCGCCACCGGGGCCCCCGCCGACCGCCCCGCCGCGCTGGTCGCCGGTGCCGCCATCACCGCGCTGGAGGGCGCCGTCCTGGCCGTCGTCGGCGTCTGGGACATGATCTCGGCGCTCTCCGGGGACGCCAAGCAGCTCGGCCTGCAGGAGTTCGGCGGGGCGCTCATCGTGCTGCTCGGCGTGCTGCCGCTGCTCGCCGCCCGCGCCCTGCTCAAGGGGCAGCGCTGGGGCCGCAGTCCGGCCGTCCTCACCAACTCGATCTGCCTGCCGGTCGCCTACTACATGTGGCAGAACGGCGGCCTCACCGCGGTGATCGGCACCGCCGTCGGCCTGGTCGGCCTGGTCGGCATCGGCGCGCTGCTGAGCCCGAAGGCGACCGCGGCCCTCTACGCCCCGCACGACGGCGAGGCGTAGAGGGCCGGGACGGCCGGGAGCGGCTCCTACTCCTCCACCAGGAGCTTCTCCCGCAGCTGGGCCAGCGTCCGGGCCAGCAGTCGCGACACGTGCATCTGGGAGATCCCCACCTCGGCGGCGATCTGCGACTGGGTCATGTTGCGGAAGAACCGCAGCACCAGGATCTTCTGCTCCCGGGGCGGCAGTTGGGCGAGCAGCGGCTTCAGCGACTCGCGGTACTCGACGCCCTCCAGCGCCTCGTCGGTGGCGCCGAGGGTGTCCGCGACGGCCGGCGACTCGTCGTCGCTGTCCGGGACGTCCAGCGACAGCGTGGAGTACGCGTTGGCGGACTCCAGGCCCTCCAGGACGTCCTCCTCGGAGATCCCCAGGTGCTCGGCCAGCTCGTGCACCGTGGGGGAGCGGCCGTGCCGCTGGGAGAGCTCGCTGGTCGCCGTGGTCAGCGACAGCCGCAGCTCCTGGAGCCGGCGCGGCACCCGGACCGCCCAGCCCTTGTCGCGGAAGTGCCGCTTGATCTCGCCGACGATGGTCGGCGTCGCGTACGTGGAGAACTCCACGCCGCGCTCGTGGTCGAAGCGGTCCACCGACTTGATCAGGCCGATGGTGGCGACCTGCGTCAGGTCGTCCAGCGGCTCGCCGCGGTTGCGGAAGCGCCGGGCCAGGTGCTCGACCAGCGGGATGTGCATCCGCACCAGCTGGTTGCGCAGCTCGACCCGCTCCGGCGAGCCCTCCGGCAGCGCGGCCAGCCGGACGAACAGGGCCCGGGCCGCCTCGCGGTCCGGTGCGGAGCTGCGCTGGGCGCTCTGCGCCGGCACGGAGCTCCGCAGCACCTCGGCCGCCTCGTTCTCGGCCGCCGGGCGCTCGGTGCGCTCGGCGGACGGGGGCGCGTGCGGGGGCGACTGCCCGGACGTCGGGTCGGACGTCGGCTCGGTCGGCTGGCTCATCCGGTGGGCGTCCTTCGGGTGCGCTTCGTCGTGGGCGGCGAGGCCGGGCACACTCGCCTGGGTCGGTACGGCAGGGCCCGCCGTCGCGAGGCCGGTACGGTCCAGATCACTCACGGCCATTCCCCCGTTCCGTTCCGGGAGCACCGGGCCGCGGGATGCGGACCCGGAGTCGTCTCGTTGGTCGTACCGCGTGGTGTGCGGTACCGGGAGCCGTACGCCCGGCCCGGTGGGGGTGCCGGGCGGACGGCCCTTGTTCGGCGCTGCATCGAGGACGGCCTAGTGGGCCGACGGCCCGCCGCGCTTCTTGTGCAGGCTGATCGACACGGTCCGGTCCTCGCCGACCGAGGAGTCCACCTCGCCGGCCAGCGCGGAGAGCACCGTCCAGGCGAAGGTGTCCCGTTCGGGGGCCCGGCCGTCGGTGGTCGGCGCCGAGACCGTGACCTTCAGCGAGTCCCCGACCAGCCGGAACTCGCAGGAGAGGATCGAGCCGGGCACCGCCTGCTGGAGCAGGATGGCGCAGGCCTCGTCCACCGCGATCCGCAGGTCCTCGATCTCGTCCAGTGTGAAGTCCAACCGGGCCGCCAGGCCCGCCGTCGCCGTGCGCAGGACCGAGAGGTAGGCCCCCGCCGCGGGCAGCCGGACCTCCACGAAGTCCTGCACTCCGGGCTCGCCGTCGATCTGGGACACCCTCACCTCCTGGGTGACGCGCTGTGCTTCCGGGCCCGTGGCCGCGGCACTGTCTGTTGCTTGGCTCAACTGCTTCGCCCCAACTGTCCAGAGGGGTGGTGCGGTACGTACCGGTCATACCCAGCCAAGGGTGGCCGGACGCCGCGCATCCGCCCGAGACGTTACCGCGATCGGCGGGCGGATGTCGCTGATCTCCGTCCGCCGTCACGGGAACGAGCGAACCCGTTGCGGGGGTCACTCATGGTAGGTCCGGGTGCCGCGGCATGGGCAGTGGTCGGACGCGTTCCGCTTGCGCGGTTCCGGTCCGGCCCCGGGTCGGTGCCGCCGGGCGGCGGATCAGCCGCGGCCGGCCGCGGCGAGGGCGTCCCCGGTGAGCCGGTAGACCGTCCACTCGTCCATCGGGACGGCGCCCAGCGACTTGTAGAAGTCGATCGAGGGCTGGTTCCAGTCGAGCACCGACCACTCCACCCGGGAGTAGCCGCGCTCCACGGCGATCCGCGCCAGCTCCAGCAGCAGCGCCTTGCCGTGCCCGCCGCCGCGCGCCTCCGGGCGGACGTAGAGGTCCTCCAGGTAGATCCCGTGGGTGCCGCGCCAGGTCGAGAAGTTGCGGAACCAGACCGCGAAGCCGACCGGCTCGCCGGTCGCGTCGTCCTCGGCGATCAGGCCGAACACCGCCGGGGAGTCGCCGAACAGCGCCTCGCGTAGCTGCTCCTCGGTGGCCACCGCCTCGTGCGGGGCCTTCTCGTACTCCGCGAGCTCGCGGATCATGGCGTGGACGACCGGGACGTCGGTGACTGCTGCGGTGCGGATCATGCCGTCGAGCCTACTGGGCCGGTCACGGCTCGTCCCAGGCCTGGACGGAGGTCTGTTCGACGATCCGGCCGCCGCGCAGCCCGGCGACCGAGCTGACCAGGACCCGCACCCCGTCGGGATAGCGGCAGGACTCCAGGAAGGCCACGTGGTCGCCCTGCAGCACCACCTGCTCCAGGGTGTGGGTGGTCTCCCGGCCGTAGAGGTCGTCCAGCATCGCGCCGATCCCCTCCCGGCCGCGCACCACCAGCGGGTGGCTCGGCTGGGTCGCCCGGTCGACGACGCGCAGTTCCGCGTCGTCCGCGTACAGCGCGAGCAGGAGGTCCGGGTCGCCGCGCTCGATCCCCTCGCGCAGCGCCCGGACGTCGAAGGCGGACGGGGCCGCGGTGGTCGTCATGGTCTCGCTCCTCCGGTCGCTTCCGCGGGCTCGTACTCCGAGCGTACGTCCGCGGGACCGGCGGGCGAGCGGGTGCGCCGGGCGCGTGCTCAGCCGGCGGCCACGCCCCGCAGGAAGCCGGCCAGCGCGGTGATCGCGGCGGGGTTGCGGGGGCTCTCGACCAGGGACGCGTAGTCCAGGACGAAGATCCGGTCGTTGCGCACGGCCGAGACGTTCGCCAGCGGCGGGAAGCTCTTCAGGAACGCCCGCTTGGCCTCGGCGTCGGGGGTGCCGTAGTCGTTGATCACGATCACCTCGGGATCGCGCTGCACCACGCTCTCCCACCCCACGGTGGTCCAGGAGTCGGCGAGGTCGCCCATGACGTTGGTGCCGCCGGCCCGGGCGATGATCTCCTCGGGCGCCCCGAACCGCCCCGAGGTGAACGGCTTGTCCTCGCCGCTGTCGTACAGGAAGACCCGCGGGCGCCGCTCCGGCTGCGGGACGGCGGCGACCTGCGCCTTGAGGTCGGCGATCAGCCGGTCGGCGCGGTCCCGGACGTCGAAGACCTCGCCCAGGTTGGCCAGGTCGGTCCAGAGCGCCTCCAGCGGGGACATCACCCCGCGTGCCTCGCCCCTGCCGCTGCGGCAGGACTCGGTGAGCACGTACGAGGCGATGCCGAGCTTGGCCAGGCTCTCCGGCGTGAGCCCGTCCGCCTCGCCGAAGCCGTAGTGCCAGCCGGCGAAGACCAGGTCGGCGCGGGCCTGCAGGACGATCTCCTTGGTGATCTGGTCCTTGGAGAGCCAGGCGGCCTGCCGGTACCCGTCCTTCCAGGGCAGCGCCGAGATGTCGCCGCGGTCGTCGGGCATCACGTAGCCGGCCATCCGGTCGGCCAGGCCGAGGGCGAACATCAGCTCGGTGATGCCGACGTCGTTGGTCACCACCCGGGCGGGCTTCTCCTTGAAGTTCAGCCGGGCACCGCAGTTGTCGACGGTGACGGGGTAGTGGCCGGTGGCGGTGCCGGCGCCCTGCGGGGGCGCTATCTCGGCGCCGCAGGCGCTCAGGGCGAGGGTCAGCAGGACGGCGGTGGCGGTGGCCTTGGTGCGCACGGGGGTTCCTCGGCGGTCGGGGGACGGCGGTGTCGGGGACGGCGGGGTCGGACGGGACGGGTACGGCGGGGTTCGGGGAGCGCGGTCGGACGGGCGGTCAGGAGCCGCTTGCGAGCCGGTCGAAGAGCAGCTGGACGGCGCCGGTCACCGGATGCGCGACCGGGTGCGCGCGCACCCCGAACACCTCGGCCAGCAGCGCGGGCCGCAGCACCTCGGCGGGCGGTCCGGAGGCGACGATCCGGCCGGCCTCGATCACGTACAGCAGATCGCAGTGCCCGGCCGCCAGGTTGAGGTCGTGCAGGGCCGTCAGCACGGTCGGCCCGGCCGCCCGGACCAGCGCCAGCACCTCCAACTGGTGCGCGATGTCCAGGTGGTTGGTGGGCTCGTCGAGCACCAGCACGCGCGGCTCCTGGACCAGCGCCCGGGCGATCAGCACCCGCTGCTTCTCGCCGCCCGAGAGGCTGAGGAAGCCGCGGCCGGCCAGGTGGGCCGCGCCGACCCGGGCCAGTGCCCCGGAGCAGGCGTCGCGGTCCGCGGCGCTCGGCCCGGCGATGCCGCCCCGGTGCGGCAGCCGGCCCATCCCGACCACCTCGGCCACCGTGAAGTCGAACTCCGCCGAGTGCTCCTGCGGGAGGGCGGCGACCCGGCGGGCGGCCTCGCGCGGCGCCAGCGCGTGCAGGTCGGCGCCGTCCAGCCGGACGGCCCCCGCGCTCGGCCGCAGCGCCCGGTACACGCAGCGCAGCAGCGTCGACTTGCCGCTGCCGTTGGGCCCGACCAGGCCGACCACCCGGCCGGCCGGCGCCTTCAGGGTCAGGTCGTGGACCAGGGTCGTCCCGGCGACGCCGACCGACAGGCCCTCGATGTCGACGTCCATCAGCGCCCTCCGAAGCTGTAGCCGCGCCGGCGCATCAGCAGCAGGAAGCACGGCACGCCGAGCACCGCGGTCACCACGCCGACCGGGAGTTCGGCGGGCGCCAGCACCACCCGCGCCACGATGTCCACCCAGACCAGCAGCAGCGCCCCGGCGAGCGGGGCGACCAGCAGCACCCGGCGGTGCCCGGCGCCGACCAGCATCCGGACCGCGTGCGGCACCATCAGCCCGACGAAGCCGATCGCCCCGCTCACCGCGACCACCGTGCCGGTCACCGCGGCCGTCACCAGGAAGAGTTCGCGCCGCAGCCGGTCGGGGTCCACGCCCAGCGAGGCGGCCGTCTCGTCGCCCATGGCCAGCGCGTCCAGCCGGCCGGCCGCGCAGGCCAGGTGGACCAGGCCCGCGGCCACCGTGGCGGCGGCGATCGGCACCGACCCCCAGGTCGCCCCGCCCAGGCTGCCGAGCAGCCACATCATCGCGCTGCGGGCCGCCTCCCCGCGCGCCGCGGCGAACACCATCAGCGCCGTCACCGCCGAGAAGCCGTACGACAGCGCGGTGCCGGTCAGCACCAGCCGCAGCGGCGTCAGCCCGTACGCGGTGCGGGCGACCGCGTACACCAGGGCCATCGCCAGCAGGGCCGAGCCGAACGCGGAGGCCGACAGCGCCCAGACGCCGAGCGAGGCGAAGGCGCCGAGCAGCAGGACGGCATTGGCGCCGACCGCCGCGCCCGAGGAGATGCCCAGCACGAAGGGGTCGGCCAGGGCGTTGCGCACCAGCGCCTGCACCGCCACCCCGGTGGCCGCGAGGCCGGCGCCGACCACGGCGGCCAGCACCGTGCGCGGCAGCCGGATCTCCCAGACGATCGCGTAGGCGGCGGCCTCCTCGGCCTCCAGCCGGCCGCCCGTCAGTCCGGCGCCCAGCAGCCGCAGCACGTGCGACCAGCCGAGTCCGGTGGAGCCCAGGGCGACCCCGCAGACCAGGGAGAGCAGCAGGGCGGCGGCGAGGGCCGCGGCCAGCGGGCCGGCGGGTGTGCGGCGGGCGTCCGGCGGGCCGGCCGCGGCGGTGCGCGCGGGGCGGCTCAGGGTGGTGCTCACGGGGCTGCGCCTTCGCCTCGGGCCGCGGGCAGGCCGGGGCGGCGCACGGGGCCTGACGGGTGCCCGGGCGCCATCCCCTCGCAGTCCACGGCGAGTTGTCGGGAGGTCGGCACCCGGGGGTGGTCGGGCTCGCGCGCCCCGGGGCGCGCTCACCGTTGCGGGTCAGCGCCGGATTCGCACCGGCTTCCCCCTCGGACGCCCTGGCAGCATAACAAGTGCACGGCCCGATGACCCCTTACTGCGGGGCCGCCCGCAGCCGCGACCGCCCCGCCTGCCCGCAGCCGCGACCGCCCCGCAGACGCGACCGCCCCGCCACCGGCGGACCGGGGGCGGGGCGGGAGCGGTGCGACCGGCGGGGATCAGCCCTGCTTGGTCTCCCAGAAGATCCGCTCGACCTCGGCGATCAGGTCGAGCAGGGCCTGGCCGGTGGCCGGGTCCGTGGACGCCTTGGCGGCCGAGGCGGCCTTCAGGGTGTCGTTCACCAGCTGGTGCAGCTGCGGGTACTTCTCGAAGTGCGGGGCCTTGAAGTAGTCGCTCCACAGCACCGAGATGTGGTGCTTGACCGCCTCGGCGCGCTGCTCCTTGATGATGACCGCGCGGGCCCGGAAGTGCGGGTCCTCGTTGGCCTGGTACTTCTCCTGAGTGGCCTTCACGGACTCGGCCTCGATCCGGGCCTGGGCCGGGTCGTACACGCCGCAGGGCAGGTCGCAGTGGGCGTGCGCGGTGGCGCGCGGTGCGAACAGACGAGAGAACATAGGGGGTTCCTTCCTGGATCGTCTTCCCGCGCCAGAGGTTACCGCTCGGGCGGCGGGGTTTCTCGATCCGTCCGCGGACGCGGGGCAAACGGCGGAGCGGCTGCGGTGCCGGCGCCCGTGCGGTGCCCGGGCTGCGGCGGGTGGCGGCCCGTGCGGCAGACTGGGCCGCGGCGGGGGCGGCAGAGCGGAGGAGGCGGGCGTGACGCGACTGGCCGAGCCGGAGGGCGGCGGCCACGGCGGCGGCGTGCTGCCGTTCGGGCTGGTCGACGTGGCCGGCGACTCCATGGTGCCGACCCTGCGCGACGGCGACCGGCTGCTGGTCCGCTACGGCGCACCGGTGCGGCCCGGCGCGGTGGCGGTCTTCCGGCACCCGCTGCGGCAGGACCTGCTGGTGGTGAAGCGGGTAGCCGGCCGCCGGCCGACGGGCTGGTGGATGCTCTCGGACAACCGCCCGATCGACAGCGACAGCCGGCAGTACGGGGCCGTTCCGGACGAGCTGGTGGTCGGCCGGGCGCTGCTGCGGCTCGCCCCGCGCCCGGTCTGGCTGGCCCCCGGCCGCCGGCTGGAGCGGCTGCTGCTCGCTGGCCGGCCGGTCCGGGTGCCGGGGCTGGCCCGGCGGCTCGGCGTCTGGGCGGACCCGGACCGGCTCTGACCGGCTCTGACCGGATCCGACCGGGCGCTCCGGCCGGGGCGGGCCCGGGTGCGGGGGTCAGCCCTGGGCGGGTGCGGAGGCGGCCTGTGCCTCCTGGCGCTTGCGGGCCCGGTAGGCGGCGACGTTGGCGCGGGTGGCGCAGCGGTCGGAGCAGTAGCGCCGGGAGCGGTTGGTGGAGGTGTCGAGGTAGGCGTTGCGGCAGGGGGCGGCCTGGCAGATGCCGAGCCGGTCGGCGCCGAGCTCGGTGAGGTGGACGGCCAGGCCCATGCAGGCCACCGCGGAGAAGTGCGCGGTGGCGGTGGGCGAGTTGTCGGCGAGGTGCAGGTGCCAGCGGGGCCGGCCTGCCGCGTCGAGGTACTCGTGGCCGGAGACCTGCGGGCTGACCGGGAACTCGATCAGCAGGCTGTTCAGCAGGTCGACGGCGCGTACCTCGTCGCTCTCGGCGGCGGCCTCGAAGACGCCGCGCAGCCGGGTGCGGACGGCCCGCAGCCTGGGCAGGTCCGACTCGTCGGCGAGCCCGGCGGCGCGCGAGGAGTCGGAGAACAGGCTGCGGAGTACCTCCACCGAGGTCAGCGAGTCGGTGCCGCGCTCGGGCTCCTCGGTGTTCACCAGCCGGACGGCGAGGTCGGCGTACGAGGCGAGCTCCACGGTGGTCCTTCCAGATGTCGGTAACGGGCTGTCTGCCTCCAGCCTATTACCCGTGCGGGGGATGCGTCGGGGGGAACGCGGCAGGGACGCAACGGTGCGCGTGCGGGCGCGTGCGCGGGGGCGCGCATGGTGTCCGGGCGCGTACGGGTGGCCGCGGACGGAACGGGTGCGGACGGCCGGCCCGGTGCGGGGCGGGCCCGTGCGGGCGGGCGCGTCCGGGGGCGGCGCGCGCGTGGGGCGCGGCGGGGAACGCGTCGGCGCCCGGCAGGACGGGGCCTGCCGGGCGCCGGGGGCAGCCGGTGGTCAGAGCACCTTGGACAGGAACGACCGGGTGCGCTCGTGCTGCGGGTCCGTGAGGACCTCGCGGGGGTTGCCGGCCTCGACGACGACACCGCCGTCCATGAAGACCAGCGCGTCGCCGACCTCGCGGGCGAAGCCCATCTCGTGGGTCACCACGACCATGGTCATGCCCTCCTCGGCGAGGCCGCGCATGACGTCGAGGACGTCGCCGACCAGCTCCGGGTCGAGCGCCGAGGTGGGCTCGTCGAAGAGCATCAGCTTGGGCTTCATGGCCAGCGCGCGGGCGATCGCCACGCGCTGCTGCTGGCCGCCGGAGAGCTGCGAGGGGAAGTTCTTGGCCTTGTCGGCCAGCCCGACCCGCTCCAGCAGGGCCATCCCGCGCTCGCGGGCGTCGCTGCGGCTCTCGCCCTTGACCTGGACCGGGGCCTCGATGACGTTCTCTATCGCCGTCATGTGGGGGAACAGGTTGAAGCGCTGGAACACCATGCCGATGTCACGGCGCTTGAGGGCGACCTCCTTGTCCTTCAGCTCGTAGAGCCGGTCGCCCTTCTGCCGGTAGCCGACCAGCTCGCCGTCCACCCAGAGGCGGCCGCCGTTGATCTTCTCCAGGTGGTTGATGCACCGCAGGAAGGTGGACTTGCCGGAGCCGGACGGGCCGATCAGGCAGAACACCTCGCCCTGCTTGACCTCCAGGTCGATGCCCTTGAGCACGTGCACGGCCCCGTAGGACTTCTGCACGCCCTCGGCCTTGACCATGGGCTCGACCGCTGCGTCCTTGGTCAGCTCGGTCATACGTGACCACCTCCCTCAAGGCCCGGAACGACGTCCGCCTGCTTGCTCGGCTTCGCCGGCTTGCCGCCGAAGAGGCTGCGGATCCGCTGGATCGGCGTGGGCGGGAGCGTACGGTTCGCACCACGAGCGTAGTGCCGCTCGATGTAGTACTGCACGACGGTGAGCAGCGAGGTGAGCGCCAGGTACCAGATGCTGATGACGATCAGCAGCGGGATGTTCTGGAAGGTGCGGGAGTAGATGTTCTGGCCCGCGCGGAAGAGCTCCTCGACCGCGATGACGCTGACCAGCGAGGTGGTCTTCAGCATCGAGATGGTCTCGTTGCCGGTCGGCGGGATGATCACCCGCATCGCCTGCGGCAGGATGATCCGCCGCATGGTGTCGAACCGGCTCATGCCCAGGGCGTGCGCGGCCTCCTGCTGGCCCTCGTCCACCGACTGGATGCCGCCGCGGACGATCTCCGCCATGTACGCGGCCTCGTTCAGGCCCAGGCCCAGCAGGGCGGCCACGAAGGTCGGGATCAGGACGTTGGTCTGCTCGGACCAGAACTCCGGGCCGAACGGGATGCCGATCGAGAGCTTGGCCCAGAGCAGGCCGAGGAAGTTCCAGAACACCAGCTGCACGAGCACCGGGGTGCCGCGGAAGACCCAGATGTAGACCCAGGCGGTGCCGGAGAGCAGCGGGTTCGGCGACAGCCGCATCACCGCGAGGACGACGCCGCCGACCAGGCCCATGACCATGGCCAGCGCGGTCAGTTCCAGGGTGACCAGCAGGCCCTGGAGGATGCGGTCGTCGAAGAGGTAGTTCCCGACGATGTCCCACTTGAAGGCGGGGTTGTAGATGAGGGCGTTGAGCAGCATCGCCGCGAGGACGAGGATGACGGCTGCTCCGGCCCAGCGTCCGGGGTGGCGGACCGGGACGGCCTTGAAGTCTTCAGGTCGTCCCGGGCCGGCTGTCCCCTTGTGGGGAGTGTTCACTGTGAGGCCTCAGAAGGGGGTCGCGTTGGTACGAGAAGCGGCGGGGGTTCAGCTGGTCGCGCCGTTGACCTGCGCCTTGTCGATGGCGCCGGCCTCCACGCCCCACTTCTGGAGGATCTGCTTGTAGGTGCCGTCGTCGATGAGCGACTGGACGGCGCCCTGGACGGCCGGGGTGAGCGGGGTGTTCTTCGCCAGGGCGATGCCGTACGGGGCGGCGCCGTAGGTCGCGCCGACCTTCTCCAGCTGGCCGCCGGACTGCTTGATGGCGTAGTCGACGACCGGCGAGTCGGCCAGCATCACCTGGTCGCGCCCGGCGACCACGGCGTTGGTGACGTCGGTCTGCAGGTCGAACTTGTCGCCGTCGTTCGGGATGGCCGGCTTGCCGGCCGCGGTGCAGTCGGTGTTGCGCTTCGGGATGTCCTCGGTGGCCTGCGTGGTACCGGTCTGGACGGCGACCTTCTTGCCGCACAGGTCGTCGGCGTTGATCTTGTCCGGGTTGCCCTTCTTCACGGCGGCGGCGGTGCCGGCGGTGAAGTAGGTGACCATGTCGACGGTCTCCTCGCGCTCCTTCGTGTCGGTGAAGGAGCTCATCCCGAGCTGGTACTTGTTGGCGCCGATGCCGGGGATGATCGCGGTGAACGCGGCGTTCTGGACCTCGGCCTTGAGGCCGAGCTTGGCGGCGATGGCGTTGGCCAGGTCGACGTCCATGCCGACGATGTTGCCCTTGTCGTCGGTGAACTCGTTGGGGGCGTACGAGGCGTCCGAGCCGACCACCAGCTTGCCGGAGGACTTGAGGTCGGCGGGCACCAGGGCAACGAGCTTGTCGTCCGCCTTGACCTCGTTGATCGTCGCGCTCGCGTTGGGTGCGCCGCTGCTGTCGTCGTTGTTGTCGCCGCAGGCGGTGAGTCCGAGCGAGAGGGAGGCGACTACCGCGACGGCCGCGAAGAGCCGGGAGCGCTGGGTACGGGCGGTCATGAGGGGGATCTCCTCCTGATGGAGAGGTCGGGCGGAGCGCGCCGCGGGGGAGCGGCACACCGGGGCAGCCTGGCCGTACGACGCTGTACGGGGTCGGTCGGTGCCGGGTGTACGTCGTCGTACGGGAAGAGCCGGTCGTGCATCGGCCTGCGCTGGGATCGCACAGGGTCGTGCGGGGGTACAGCTGGTCCTGCTACCGCCACCCTCCGCCGAGGTGGACGTTGACCGAACCGCCTCGACCAGTGGTCGGCTCGATCCGAGATGGGGGGAATCCTGCCATCTGATGACGGTCAGGTGGCCCTCATTCAGATCAAAATCGGATAACGAGGGGGCAGACCGTCCGCTATTCGGACGAATGCGGAGGCCCTGTCACCCTGCGTATAAGTATGCAGATCCAGCGTCGCCGCGCCCGGAGGCCCGCCCGGACGAGTCCGCATGCCCGCCGGACGGGTGGGCCCCCCTCGTGCGGACGGCCCGGGCGTCCCCCCCAGGGCACCCGGGCTCCGCGTCACCGGCCGCCGCGCGCCGCGTCAGATCCCGCCGTTGACCACTGCGTTCTGGGCCGCGCCGGCGCTGACGTTCCACTTGGCGAGGATCTTGTCGTACTCGCCGCTGCGGATCAGCTGGTCCACCGCCTTGGCGATGGCGTCGCGCAGCTCGCCGTCCTCCTTGCGCACCGCGATGCCGTACGGGATCGAGGTGGACTGCAGGCCGGTGACCTCGAAGCGGTTGCCGTTCTCGATGGTCTTCGCCGCGTGCGCGGCGACCGGGTAGTCGTTGAAGCCGGCCACCGCAGCGCCGGAGGCCACCTCGGCGAGCGCCTTGGAGTCGCTGTCGAACTTCTTGACCTTGATCGGCTTGTTCACCCGGTTGCAGGCCGTCACCTGCCGCCCGATGATCTCGTCCTGCGTGGTGCCCTGCTGGAGCGCCACGGTCATGCCGCAGAGGTCGTCCAGCCGCTTGATGCCCTTCGGGTTGCCCTTCTGCACGATGATCGAGGTGCCGGCGATGAAGTAGTCCACGAAGTCGACACCCGGGGTGACCTTCGCACCGCTGTCGTCGATGCCCTCGCGGCGCTGGCGGGTGTCGCTGAGCGCGGACATCGCCACGTCGAACTGCTTGCCGTGCAGGTTCGGTATGACCTTCTCGAAGGGCGTGTCGGTGATCTCGACCTTCAGGCCGAGGATCTTGCCGAGCGCGTTGGCGATGTCCGGGTCCAGGCCCTCGGGCTGGCCGTCGGCGCCGCGGAACTCCACCGGCGGGTAGTTGAGGTCCGAACCGATCTTCAGGACACCGGCGGCCCGCTGAGCCTTCGGGACCTTGGCCCGGATCTCCTCGACCGGGTCCTTCGGGGCCTGCGGACCGGAGCTGCACGAGGTCAGCAGGAGGGTCCCGGCGGCGGCCAGGGCGGTGCCGAGCGCGGCCGGACGTCGGGCGTGGGGAGGGTGGTGCACGGTGCTGCTCCTGTGGGAGGGAGGGTGGTGATGCCAGAGCGGCGCGGGGGTGTACGCGCGGTGGCGGAATCGGATCCTCCCATCCCGCCCTGAAGGGCCGGGCGGCGGGTGTGTCAGAATCTGGTATCGGGTGACCCCCGACGCTCGAACCCAGACCGCCGAGTCGCGACAGGCTCGGGGTGCCCAGGGCCGGAAGTCGCAGACGACGACTCCGTACCCGGGGTGCCGGCTCCCCTCCGTGTCCGGGTTCACTCCTGCGGGTGCGGGCGCTCATTCGCCATTGCCGCCGCGGTGCCCGTACTTCCGACGACGGGCGCCGGTCAAGTGGCTGCGGGGCGGATGAAGAGCACGTGACGAGGACGAAAAGGCATAGGTGCGATGCCGTCGTCCGACCTAGGCTCGGCCGGAGCACGCGCAGACAAAAGACTCAAAACCCTCACCCGAGGGCGCCGCCCGACGGCAGCGCCCCGACCCCGCCGGCCGGGTCCGCTTCGGCGCACCCGGTCCCGTGCACCGGTTCTGTCGTACCCGGTGCCCCGGTGGGGCCGTCCGCCCGTCGGTTGCGTCCTCGCTGACTATGACGAAGAGGTCATCGTGGCAGCGGAGATCATCCACAGCACTACCCAGGACACCGACGATCCGGTCGACGCCGTGTTCGCACTGCACCGCGGCGGCAAGATGGAGGTCCGGGCGACCGTCCCGGTGCGCGACGCGGACGACCTGTCCCTCGCCTACACCCCCGGTGTCGCCCGCGTCTGCACGGCCATCGCCGAGCAGCCCGAGCTGGTGAACGACTACACCTGGAAGTCCAACACCGTGGCCGTCGTCACCGACGGCACCGCCGTGCTGGGCCTGGGCGACATCGGCCCGGAGGCCTCGCTGCCCGTCATGGAGGGCAAGGCCATCCTGTTCAAGCAGTTCGGCGGCGTGGACGCGGTGCCGATCGCGCTGGCCTGCACCGGGGTCGACGAGATCGTCGAGACGGTCGTGCGGCTGGCGCCCTCCTTCGGCGGCGTCAACCTGGAGGACATCTCCGCCCCCCGCTGCTTCGAGATCGAGCGCCGGCTCCAGGACGCCCTGGACATCCCGATCTTCCACGACGACCAGCACGGCACCGCGATCGTCACCACCGCCGCGCTCTGGAACGCCGCCAAGGTGACCGGCCGTGAGATCGGCTCGCTGCGGGCCGTCATCTCCGGTGCCGGCGCGGCCGGCATCGCCATCGCCAAGATGCTGGTCGCGGCCGGCGTCGGCGACGTGGCCGTCTGCGACCGCCGCGGCGTGGTGTACGAGGGCCGTGGCGACCTCACCGACGTCAAGGCCGAGATCGCCGCGCAGACCAACCGGGCCGGCATCAAGGGCAGCCTGGCCGAGGCGCTGGCCGGCGCCGACGTCTTCATCGGCGTCTCCGGCGGCACCGTGCCGGAGGAGGCCGTCGCCACCATGGCCGAGGGCGCGTTCATCTTCGCGATGGCCAACCCCAACCCGGAGATCCACCCCGAGGTCGCGCACAAGTACGCGGCCGTCGTGGCCACCGGCCGCAGCGACTTCCCGAACCAGATCAACAACGTGCTGGCCTTCCCCGGCATCTTCGCCGGCGCCCTCCAGGTGCGGGCCACCCGGATCACTGAGGGCATGAAGCTGGCCGCCGCCAAGGCCCTGGCCGGCGTCGTCGCCGACGAGCTGACCCCGCAGAAGGTCATCCCCTCGCCGTTCGACGAGCGGGTCGCCCCCGCGGTCACCAAGGCCGTGGCCGAGGCCGCCCGGGCCGAGGGCGTGGCTCGCCGCTGACCTCCGGTCAACGCCGGTACCGGGCCCGGAACACGCGGTGAGCGTCACACCTGCGCGTGGTTCCGGGCCCAGGCCGTCGGGGCTATCGTCCGGACCATGTTTGCTGCCTACGCCGCACGAATCGACGCCGCCGACCCGCTGAGCGGGCTGGAACTGGGCGAACTGCCGGATCCCGTAGCCCGCCCCGGCTGGAGCGTCGTCACGGTCAGGGCGGCCAGCCTCAACCACCACGACCTGTGGTCGCTGCGCGGGGTCGGCCTGCCCGCCGAGCGGCTGCCGATGATCCTCGGCTGCGACGCCGCCGGCATCGACGAGCACGGCAACGAGGTCGTCCTGCACTCCGTCGTCGGCCAGAGCGGGCACGGGGTCGGCCCGGACGAGCCGCGCTCCATCCTGACCGAGCGCTACCAGGGCACCTTCGCGCAGAAGGTGGCCGTCCCCACCTGGAACCTCCTGCCCAAGCCGGCCGCGCTGAGCTTCGAGGAGGCCGCCTGCCTGCCCACCGCCTGGCTGACGGCGTACCGGATGCTGTTCACCAACGCCGGGGTCCGGCCCGGTGACACGGTGCTGGTGCAGGGCGCCGGCGGCGGCGTCTCCACCGCCCTGATCGTCCTCGGCAAGGCGGCCGGCCTGCGGGTCTGGGTCACCGGCCGGGACGAGGCCAAGCGCGCCCGGGCCCTCGAACTGGGGGCCGACGCCGTCTTCGAGAGCGGCGCCCGGCTGCCCGAGCGGGTCGACGCGGTCATGGAGACGGTCGGCGCCGCGACCTGGTCGCACTCGGTCAAGTCGCTGCGGCCCGGCGGCACCGTGGTCATCTCCGGTGCCACCTCGGGGCCCAACCCGATCGCCACCGAGCTGAACCGGATCTTCTTCCTGGAGCTCAAGGTGGTCGGCTCGACCATGGGCACCAAGGAGGAGCTGGCCGGACTCCTCTCGCTCTGCGCCACCACCGGGGTCCGCCCGGTGATCGACTCGGTGCTGCCGCTGGACCGGGCGCCGGAGGCCCTCGCCCGGCTGGCCGGCGGGGACGTCTTCGGCAAGCTGGTCCTGACGCCGTGACGTCGTGACGGCCTGATGCGGGAACGGCCGAGGGGCCCGGGGCAGCGACGGTCGGAAC
>NZ_JBSGXP010000045.1:0-8551 GCF_053610105.1 Kitasatospora sp. NPDC054939
GCCCGGGCCCGTCCGGCGGGTGCTCAGCCCGCGGCGATCTCCGCGAGCAGCGCCGCGGTGTCGGCCGGGCGGGAGAACATCGGCCAGTGGCCGGTGGCGAGTTCGCGCAGCTCCCACTCCTCGCCGCCGAGCGGCGCGAAGTACGGGTGGCCGGCCGCGATCAGCTCCCGCACCTGGGCGATCGGGAAGGAGCAGGACAGCAGGGTCTTCGGCAGCTTCTCGCCGCCACCGGTCAGCTGCAGCGGCTGGTGCACCGTGCCGACCGGCTGCGGGGTGGCGAGCGAGCGGAAGCGTTCGAGCGCGGCCTCGTCCATGCCCTCGACCGACGCCTCGTCCTCGGCCAGTTCGGCCCAGCTCGGCAGCGGGTAGCCCCAGCCGTCGACCAGGGTGGCCGCGATCCGCGCGTGGACGTGCGGCGGGTTGAGGTCGCCGAGCGAGGTGCCGTCGGCGACCGGGCCGCTGTCCACGTACACCACCCGGCGGATCCGCTCGGGCATCCGGTCGGCCGCGCCGGTGACCGGGGCGCCGGCCCCGCTGTGGCCGACCAGGACGACGTCCCAGAGGTCCTCGCGGGTGAGCAGGCCGGTCAGGTCGGCGATGTGGGTCTCCAGGTCGACCTCCGGGCCGCCCTCGGCGGCGCGCTCGGCGAGGCCAGTGAGGGTCACCGCGTGGACGGTGTGGCCGGCCTCGCGCAGCGGCTGCGCCACGGCCTCCCACGCCCAGGCGCCGAGCCAGAAACCGGGGACGAGTACGAACGTGCTCATGGAACCAACCTCACGGGATTCGCCGGACTGCTGACGTCTCCGACTCTATGATCGAATCCGGACAGAACCCGCCCGGATGACGGGAGAAGACGGTGGATCATCCGGTCAGTCGCGTGCTCGCCCTGCTGGAGCTGCTGCAGGACCGGCCCGGCCTCACCGGTGCCGAACTCGCCGCCCGGCTCGGCGTCGACGAGCGCACCGTCCGCCGGTACACCGCCCGGCTGGTCGACCTCGGCATCCCGGTGCAGGCCGACCGGGGGCGCTACGGCGGCTACCGGCTGCTGCCCGGCTTCCGGCTGCCGCCGCTGATGCTCACCGGGGACGAGGCGGCCTCGGTGGTGCTCGGGCTGCTCGCCGGGCGCAGCTCCGGGCTCTCGGTCGGCGAAGAGGCGGCCGAGTCGGCGCTCGCCAAGATCCAGCGGGTGCTGCCGCCGCAGCTGCGGGAGCGGATCGGGGCCGTCGAGCAGACCATCGGGCTGACCGCCGCCCCCACGGCCGGGCCGAGCCCGGCCGCCGCGGCGCTGTTCACCCTGGCCGAGGCCACCCGGCGGGGCCGGCGCACCCGGCTCTCCTACCGCGACCGGCACGGCGAGCCCAGCGACCGGGAGTTCGACCCGTACGGTCTGGTCTTCCACTCCGGGCGCTGGTACACCACCGGCCTCGACCACCGCAGCGGCGAGCTGCGGACCTTCCGGCTGGACCGGATCGTGCGCGCCGAGCTGCGCGAGGCGGGCTTCGCGGCCCCGGCGGACTTCGACCCGGTGCAGCGGGTGGTGGAGTCGCTGGCCGGGGTGCCGTGGACGCACGAGGTGGAGGTGCTGCTGGACACCGACCTGGAGCGGGCCCGCCGCCGCATCCCGCCCGCGGTGGCCGCGCTGGCCGAGGCCGCGGACGGGCGGGTGCTGATGCGGGCCAGGGCCCAGCGGCTGGACGGCATGGCGGTGATGCTGGCGGGCCTCGGCTGGCCGTTCACCGTGCTCGGCCCGGACGCGCTGCGCGAGGAGCTCCGGGCGCTGGCGGCGCGGCTGGCCGGGTGGGCGGCGGACCCGGCCGGCTGAGCCGGGCCCGCCCCGGGGTTCGACGCCCGGGTCAGCGCGCGGCCGACGACTCCGCGGCCGACGACCCCGCGGGTGCCTGCGCCTGCTCGGGCGCCGGCCCGTCCGGTCCGGTGCCGCCCATCAGCCGCTGGGGCCGCCGGGCCAGCAGGTAGCCGACGCCCAGCAGCGCGACCGTGCCGACGCCGAGCAGCGCCGCCCACACCTGGTACCAGGGCGCGCCGGGCGGGGCCAGGATCGTCCGCGGCCAGCAGATGTTGACCACCTCCAGTCCGGTCCACAGCACGGCCAGCGCGTTGACGACCGTCCCCGCCCGGCCGTACGAGACCGGGCCCGAGGGGCGCCAGCGGCCGCGCAGCCGGGCCACCAGCGCGGCCAGGCTGAGCAGGAAGAACGGCAGGAAGGTGGCCGCCGTGCCGAAGGTGATCAGGCTGCCGATGGCGGTCGACTCCAGGCCGAGCGGCAGGGCCGCGGCGCTGACCGCGGTCGCGGCGACCAGTCCGCCGATCGGGGCCCGGTGCCGGTTCACCTTGCGGATTCCGGCGGCGAACGGGAAGACGCCGTCCCGGGCGAGCGAGTAGAGGCCGCGCGCGGCGCCGCCCTGGGAGGCCATCAGACAGGCCGCGAAGGAGATCAGTACGACCACCGTGAACGGCTTGGCCGACCAGTCGCCGAAGGCGGTGACCACCGCGGTGGTCACCGGGTCGACGTCCTCCCCGGCGACCGCGGCGGCCGGGTCGGGGTGGGCGAGCGCGACCGCGACCGCGTTGAGCACCACCACGGCGCCGACCCCGGTCAGTGCCCACCACATGGCGCGCGGTACCTGCCGGCCGGCGTCCCGGGTCTCCTCGGCGGTGGAGACGCAGGCGTCGAAGCCGATGAACGCCCAGCCGCCGACGGCGACCACCGCGAGCAGCGCCGCGCCGGTGGAGACCCCGGCGGCGGCCGGCGCGTCCAGGAAGTCGGTGAGCAGTCCGAAACCGTGCTCGCGGAAGAACAGCAGCAGCGCGAGGCCGACCAGCACCGAGGCGACCACCTCGGCGGCGATGCCCAGTGAGACGAACAGCCGCAGCAGGTTGATCCCGTACGCGTTGACCAGGGCGCAGAGCAGCATGAACGCGGCCGCGACCAGCACCAGCCGGGCCGGCGTCGGGGTCAGCCCGAACAGCGCGAAGAACCAGGGCGAGGCCAGGTAGGCGACGGTGGTGTTGGCGAACATCACCGCGAACTGCCACATCCAGCCGGTCAGCCAGGCGAAGGTCGGCCCGACCAGCCGCCGGCTCCACTGGTAGGCGCCGCCGGCCAGTGGCCACTGCGAGGCCAGTTCCGAGTAGACCGCCACCACCAGCAGCTGGCCGACCAGGCAGACCGGCAGCGCCCAGACCCAGGCGCCGCCGGCCACGCCGAGGCCGACCTGGCTGACGGCGTAGAGGCCGACGACGGGGGAGACCACGGCGAAGCCCATGGAGATGTTGCCGAGGACGCCGAGGCTGCGGCGCAGTTCCTGGCGGTAGCCGAGGGCGGCCAGCCGTTGGGCGTCGGTTCCGTCCGTTCTCGGGGGCTGGTCGGTGGTGGGTGCGTCGGTCACGGGTGCTTCCCCTCGCCGTCGGGCCGGGCGGCCATCGAAAAACTAACTTTGTTAGTCGTGGACCGTAGCCCGCCCACCCGGCCCGACGGAAGGGGCCGACACCAGGCTGTAATAACGTGGTCCGCGCGACGGCGGCACCGGCCGCCCGGATCGGCGGCGGAGGGGCGGCGAACGTGGGACGACCGAGCAGGGCGCTGCTGAGCAGGGAGATCATCGCCCGGGCCGCGCTCGACGTGGTCGACGCCGCCGGCCCCGACGGCCTCACCATGCGCGCCCTCGCCGACCGGCTCGGCGTCAAGGCGGCCTCGCTCTACAACCACCTCAGCGGCAAGGACGAGCTGATCGACGCGCTCGCCGACCTCGTCAACGCCGAGATCGACCTGGCCGCGCTGGAAGGCGTCGCCGCGGACGGCACCGACTGGGCGGACGCCGTGGCCACGTACGCGCGCGGCTACCGCGCCGTCTTCCTGCGCCACCCCAACACCATCGCGCTGCTGGCCCGCCGCCGGGTCGAGGCCGACCGCCAGCTGCTCGGCTACGACACCCTGCTGGCCGCCCTCGGCCGGGCCGGACTGCCGCCCGCCGACGCCGCCGAGGCCGCCGCCGCGCTCGACTACCTGGTCCTCGGCTCGGCCCTGGAGACCTTCACGGCGGGCTTCACCCGCGACCCGGCCGACTACCGCCCGCGCTACCCGGCGCTGGCCGGGGCCCTGGAGGCGTCCGCCGGGCGCACCGTGCGCATCGGCGCCGGCGGCCTGGACGAACGCGGCTTCGACCTCGCCCTGCGGCTGCTCCTCGACGGGCTCACCGCCCGGCTGCGGACCGCCTGACCCCCGCGGACCCGGCGGCGGGCCCCGCACGTACGGCGGCAGGCCCGGGGCACACGCCCCGGGCCCGCCGCCCTCGTACCGACTGCCGAAGGGGTCTCAGACCGCCCGGCCGTCACCGTTCTGCTCGGCCTGCTGCTCGGCGGCCTTCCGCTTCACCTCGGCCATGTCCAGCTTCCTGGCCTGCCCGATCAGGTCCTCGAACACCGACTCCGGCAGCGCGCCCGCCTGGAAGAACACCGGCACGCCCTCCCGGATGATCGCCAGCGTGGGGATCGACTGGATCCCGAACGCCGCCGCGAGCTCCTGCTGGGCCTCGGTGTCCACCTTGGCGAACACCAGGTCGGAGTGGCGCTCGGCGGCCTTCTCGAAGACCGGCGCGAACTGGCGGCACGGGCCGCACCAGGCCGCCCAGAAGTCGATGAAGACGAAGTCCTTGCCCTCGGGGCCGGGGACGATCTCGTCGAAGTTCTCGGTGGTGAGTTCGACCGTGCTGCTCATATCGCGATTCCTGCCCTTCCGGAGGCGGCTCGGTTCAGGCCGTGCCCCCCACAACGGCCCCCGCCCGCAGCCTATTCCGACCGGGACCGGCCCGGGGTCAGCACAGCTCGTCCGCCAGCAGGCCCATGGTGAACATGTCGTGCCACGCGCCCTCCCGGCGCAGGACCTGGCGCAGCCGGCCCTCCTCCACGAAGCCGACCTTCTCGTAGACCCGCTTCGCCGAGTGGTTCTCGACCGCCACGGTCAGCGTCACCTTGCGCAGCCGCATCTTGTCGAAGCCGTACCGGCAGACCGTCCGCATCGCGTCGGTGGCGTAGCCGCGGCCCCAGTAGTCCTTCTCGCCGAGGTAGATGTCCAGCTCGGCGATGCCCTTCTCGGGCTCGGCGCCGTGCAGCGCCACCAGCCCGATCAGCTTCCCGTCGGCCAGCGCCTCGACGCCGAGCAGCACGTCCCCGTACGTGTTGCGGGGCCGGGCCTCCAGCCAGCCGCGTACGTGCTCCACGGTGGCGGGGTAGGTGTCGTTCATCCACCGCATCACCTCCGGGTCGTGGTTCCACCGCCACAGCGCCTCCGCGTCGCCGCCGCCCATGGCCCGCAGCCGTACGAGTTCTCCGAGCGCCATCCAGCCCAGCCCCTCTCCCAAGATCGTTTCCGGAACCCCGCAGTGGTACCACGCCCCGCCCGCCCCCCTCAACGGGATTCCCGCAGGTCCCGTGCGGTGCCGGGGCGGCCGTCGGCGGGGGCGGGAGCCCGTCCCCGCCGGTCCCGCCTGGTGTTCGCGGGGGGTGCGGCGCACCCTGGAGGAGTAACCCATGGAGGTGATCCGCCATGCAGACCCTGGTCGGTTGGCACATCGAGATGGAGTTCCGCGAGGAGGGGTCGCGGACGACCGCGGCCGCGCTGCTGCGGTTGGGCGACGGCACCGAACTGCGGGCGCACGGCCACACGAGCCGGCATCCGTCCGATCCGGAGCAGTTGCGGGTCGGCGAGGAGATCTCCGCGGCGCGGGCGCTGAACGATCTGGCGTCGCAGCTGCTCGGCAAGGCGCACACCGAGATCCAGTCGGTCAGCCCGGTCCCGACGCATCCGCTGAGCTGATGCCGGGCCCGGGGGACGACCCGACACCGCCGGGCGCCGGAAGGAGGAGCGGATGCCCACGATCCCGTTGATGTGTCCCCGCTGCGGCCTCCCGCAGCGGGTGGTGCCGGGGGGCCCGCAGAAGCCGGTGCGGGTGGTGCACGACGGCACCGGCCGCGAGGCGTGCGAACCGGGCGACCTCGCCGAGGCCTCGGAGGGCGGCGAACCGGGGGCGGGGGACCAGTCGGCCACCGGCTGATCCCCCGCCCCCGCCCCCACGGACTGTCCCGCCCGGTCGGCCGTCAGTTGGGGCAGTACGTCCCGGGCGGCTGCCACTCCGGCCCGATCAGGCGCTGCTCGATCCGGTTGGGCGTGATCCGGATGCCGACCGTCCCGGCCAGGCCGACCCGCATCCGGCTGCGCGCCAGCGCCACCAGCGCGGTGAGCCCGTACTTGTTGATCAGCGAGGTGCGGTAGCGCGCGGTGTCGTCGGCGTCGCAGACGACCGCGCGGGCCGGGAGCTGGCGGCCGGTGGGCCGGCCGTGGGCGTCGCACGGGCCGATGAGCACGCCGGGGTGGCGGCGGATGCGCTCCGCCTCGCAGGAGTGCGTCGGCGTCCAGACGCCCAGCGCAGGTCCGTCGGCGACCACCCAGAGGGGGGAGCGTACCGGGCTGCCGTCCTCGCCGAAGGTGGTGAGGAGCAGGTACCTGCGGTCGGCGAGCTGCTCGTTGCGGTGGTGCACGGTGTCCTCCCTCGTGGTGCGGGGGCGTTCGGTGTGCTCAGGCCTGGTCGTCCGGACGGTCGGGCGGGCCGGGGCGGACCGGGTGGTGCGCCGCGCGGTACTCCTCGGCGGTGGGCCGGGCGATCCGGCTGCCCTCGCCGTACAGCCCGCGGGAGAGCCGGGCGCGGG
Source organism: Kitasatospora sp. NPDC054939 (assembly GCF_053610105.1). Lineage (NCBI taxonomy): Bacteria > Bacillati > Actinomycetota > Actinomycetes > Kitasatosporales > Streptomycetaceae > Kitasatospora > Kitasatospora sp. NPDC054939. The sequence goes on from NZ_JBSGXP010000045.1 coordinate 6,724, forward strand.
TGCGGGCGAGCGGGCCCGCCGGGCGGGCGACTCCATTCTCGTCGACGGGGGCCGGCAGTACGAGGGCGCGCGGCTGCTCGTGTGCGGTGAGCCGGTGCAGCTGCACGGGGTCGAGCGGCGCGTGCACCTCGACGAACTCGCCGTGCGGGAGCCGGGTCACGATGCCGGTCTCGCGGCCGTGCAGCACCTTCTCCTTGTCGCGGCGCTGCAGGCCGAGGCACCAGCGCTTGGTGATCACGAAGACGGCGACCGGGACGGTGAAGGCGCCGATCCGGACCGCGTGGGTGATGGTGTCGAGCGAGAGGTGCAGATGGGTGGCGAACAGGTCGTTGCCGCCGCCCGCGAGCAGGACGAGGTAGAGGCTGATCCAGGCCGCGCCGAGGGCGGTGCGGACGGGGGCGTTGCGCGGGCGGTCGAGCAGGTGGTGCTCCCGGTCGTCGGCGGTCGCCCAGGCCTCGACGAACGGGTAGACCGCGATGGCGCCGAGGATCAGCGGGAACAGCGTGAACGGGATCAGGATCCCCAGGTTGAGGGTGTGGCCCCACAGGCCGACCTCCCAGCCGGGCATCACCCGGATCAGGCCCTCGGCGAAGCCCATGTACCAGTCCGGCTGGGCGTCCGTGGAGACCTGGTCGGGGCGGTACGGTCCGTACGCCCAGATCGGGTTGATCGTGGCGACCGCCGACATGACCGCGATGATGCCGAAGACCAGGAAGAAGAAGCCGCCGGCCTTGGCCAGGTAGACCGGCATCAGCGGCATGCCGACGACGTTCTGCTCGGTCCTTCCCGGGCCCGCCCACTGGGTGTGCTTGTGGTGGAAGACCAGGATCAGGTGGGCCACCAGCAGGCCCAGCATGATGCCCGGGATCAGCAGCACGTGGATGGTGAAGAACCGCGGCACGATGTCGGTGCCGGGGAACTCCCCGCCGAACAGGAACATCTGGACGTAGGTGCCGACCAGCGGCAGCGCCAGGACCACGCCCTCGACGAAGCGGATGCCGGTGCCGGAGAGCAGGTCGTCGGGCAGCGAGTAGCCGAAGAAGCCGTCCAGCAGGCCGAGGAACAGCAGCAGGAAGCCGAAGACCCAGTTGATCTCGCGGGGCTTGCGGAAGGCCCCGGTGAAGAACACCCGCATCATGTGGACGAACATCGCGGCGACGAAGACCAGGGCGGCCCAGTGGTGGACCTGCCGGATCAGCAGTCCGCCGCGGACCTCGAAGCTGAGGTCGACGGTGGAGGCGTACGCCTCGGACATCGGCACGCCCTTGAGCGGGACGTACGAGCCGTCGTAGACGACCTCGGCCATCGAGGGCTTGAAGAACAGCGTCAGGTAGACGCCGGTCAGGATGATGATCAGGAAGGTGTAGAGGCAGATCTCGCCCAGCATGAAGGACCAGTGGTCCGGGAAGATCTTGCGCAGGTTGGTCCTGGCCAGGGTGTAGACGCCCAGCCTGCCGTCCGCCCAGTCGGCGGCCCGTGTGCCGCGCCCGGGAGCTTGCGTGCGGGTCATGTCCCCACTTCCCCGTCCCCGGACGTCCGCCGGTGTCCGGTGGCGTCCGTGAAGTCCGATGAGTCCGTTCGGTGCCGGGCGGGCGCCGGCCGCAGCCCGTCGCCCGCCCGAATCGGGGATTGCTCCCCGTTTCCGTGCGGCACCACAATAAACGGGGCCTGCTCCCCGGTTCTCGTGGGGGGTGGGCCTTCAGGGGGGATGAGGGTGCGGGGGTACGGCGACGGCCCCCCCCGGGGGGTGCACCCGCCCGGGCGGCGGACACGGGTGGGGAGCCCCGCCGCCCCCCCGCCGAACTTCAACAAACCCCGCACCAAGATA
>NZ_JBSGXP010000045.1:8561-53168 GCF_053610105.1 Kitasatospora sp. NPDC054939
ACACCCCGGGCCCCCCCCCCCGTCCCCCGGGGGGGGGGCCCCCCGGGGGGGCTGGGGGGGGGGGGGCCCCGGCGCCGCCCCGCCCGGTGGGGTCCACCGGACGGGCCGTCGTCCTCGGGAGGGGAGCCGCGCAGCCCCTCGGCGTCAGTGCACCAGCACCGGCACCTCGTTCGCCTCACCGGCGCCCGAGCCGGCCACCACGCCCGCACCGTTCGGGCGGCCGGCGTTGATCAGCACGAAGGCGATCGCGGCGGCGGCCAGCAGGATCCCGAAGGACCACCAGATGGCGGTGGAGTAGCCGTGTACCAGGCTCTGGAACTGCAGGGCCCGGGCCGCGGCCGGCTCCACCGCGCCGGTCACCGCGTGCGAGGCGGCGTACGTGGCGGTGGCGCTGGCGGCGATGGTGTTGAGCAGGGCGGTGCCGATCGCACCGCCGACCTGCTGGGAGGTGTTGACCATGGCGGAGGCCACCCCGGCGTCGCGCGGCTGGACGCCGTGCGTCGACAGGCTCATGGCCGGCATGAACGCGGTGCCCATGCCGAGGCCCATCAGCACCAGACCGGGCAGGATCAGCGCCGGGTAGGAGCTGTCCAGCTCGATCTGGGTGAGGATCAGCAGGCCGAGCGAGGCGACCAGGAAGCCGGGCGCCATCAGGTACCGGGCCGGGACCCGGGTCATCAGCCGGGCGCCGATCTGGGTCGAGCCGACGATCATGCCCGCCACCATCGGCAGGAAGGCCAGGCCGCTGACCACGGGGCTGTAGCCGAGGACGACCTGCAGGTAGAAGGTCAGGAACAGGAACAGGCCGAACATCCCGATCACGGCCAGGCCGAGCGACAGGTAGACCCCGCCGCGGTTGCGGTCCAGCAGGACGCGCAGCGGCAGCAGCGGCGTCTTCACGACCTTCTCGACCACCACGAAGGCGGCCAGCAGGACGGCCGAGGCGGCGAACATGCCGAGCGTCATGCCGGAGGCCCAGCCGTCCGACTCGGCGCGGGTGAAGCCGTACACCAGGGCGACCAGGCCGGCGGTGACCAGCAGCACGCCGGGGATGTCGAGGCGGTCGCGGTTGCGGCCCTCGGCGGGTTCGCGGATCACCAGGACGGCGCCGACGGCGGCGACCACGGCGAACGGGATGTTGACGAAGAAGGTCCAGCGCCAGTTGAGGTACTCGGTCAGCAGTCCGCCGAGGATCAGGCCGATCGCGCCGCCACCGCCGGCGATGGCGCCGAAGATGCCGAACGCCTTGGCGCGCTCCTTGGCCTCGGTGAACATGACGGCGAGCAGCGACAGGGCGGCGGGCGCCAGCAGCGCGCCGAAGACGCCCTGGAGGGCGCGGGCGCCGAGCAGCATCGCGGTGTTGGCCGCGGCGCCGCCGAGCGCGGAGGCCGCGGCGAAGCCGGCCAGGCCGACCACGAAGGTCCGCTTGCGGCCCCACAGGTCGGCGATCCGGCCGCCGAAGAGCAGCAGTCCGCCGAAGGCGAGCGCGTAGGCGGTGATGACCCACTGGCGGTTGCCGTCGGAGATGCCGAGGTCGGTCTGGGCGGAGGGGAGGGCGATGTTCACGATGGTGGCGTCGAGCACGACCATCAGCTGGGCGAGGCCGATGAAGATCAGCGCCGTCCAGCGCCGCGGATCGGGCTGGCGGGTCGCCTTGACGGCGGTTTCGGGCATGGGGGTACTCACTTCACGGTGCGTGGCTCGGGCGGGGCGGTCGGTGCGTGGTCGAACGTTCTCGGGGTCGGGTCCGGCTCGGGACCGTGGCTCGGGACGGCCGGATCGGCTCAGAACCGGGGGTTCAGGGGCCCGGTCGCCGGGTCGGGTACGGGCTCGGGTCAGGTCCGGGGGAGGAAGTCCTCGAAGGTCGCGGCCCGGCCGGGCAGGACCGAACGGGCGGGCGCCCGCATGCCGTCCAGGAACAGCTGCAGGTGCCGGTGGACGAACTCGCCGATCGGCAGGCAGGCGCTGCCCGGCAGCGGCCGGGTCAGCTGGCTGATGGCGATGAAGAGGTCGGTCTGCGCGACGTCCGGCCGGACCTCGCCGGCCAGCTGCGCCCGCTCCAGCAGGGCGCCGACGGCGGCGGTGAGCCGCTCGCGGGCCTCGACCAGGGCGGGGTCCTCGGGGTCGAGCCGGTTGCTCAGCAGCGGGCAGAGCGCCCCGGCCTGCTCGTCCACCGCCGCGTGCGCGAAGCGCTGCAGGGCGTCGAACGGGCCGGTGCTCTCCGCGGGTGCGGTCTCGGCGGCCGCCAGGACGCGGCCCTTGACCAGCAGCACCACCTCGCGGATCAGCGTGACGCGGTCCGGGAAGTTCCGGTACAGCGTCGCGTTGCCCACGCCGGCCCGCTTGGCGATCTCGTCGAGCGGGGCGTCGGCGCCGTGCTCGACGAAGACCTCGCGGGCCGCCTGGACGATCCGCTCGCGGTTGCGGGTCGCGTCGGCACGCAGCTTGGGCGTGCGGGCGGCCGTCGGCCGGGCGGCGGTGGCGGTCACGGGACTCTCCTCCTGGGTACCGGTGCTCGCGGGGCGGTCCGCGCGAGCCGGGTCGATCGGTACCGGCGATGCGGGGAAGTTCTCCCCGCTTCGTCGTACGGAGGGGTAAACGGGGATTTCCTCCCCGGAAATTTCGGCTTCCGGTGTGACCTGCGTCACGCCGTCTTCGGCGGCTGGGCGAGGTTGGCCTCGACCCGGCCGAGCAGTCGGTGCAGGGTCGCGCGCTCCTCCTCGTCCAGGCCGGCGAGGGTGAGCTCCTCCAGTTGCAGCCAGGCGCCGGCGATCGAGTCCTGCAGGGCGCGGGCGGCGGTGGTCGCCTCGACCACCGCCGCGCGGCGGTCGCTCTCGCTGCGCCGCCGCCGGACGAAGCCGGCCTGCTCCAGGCGCTGCACCATCCGCGTCACCGTCGAGGCGTCCAGGCCGAGCCGCTCGATCAGGGCGCTCTGCGGCAGCGGCCCCTCGTCCCAGAGCATCATCATCAGCAGCTCCTGCCCGGCGTGCAGGCCCGAGGGGCGCAGCAGTCGTTCGGCGGTGGCCCGGTGCAGGCGGGCGACCCGGGCGATGGCCTGGCTGGTGTCGCCGGCGCCGGCGAGGGGGTTCTGATCGCTCACGGCTCCACTCTATCGGTACTTGTCCGGCCAAAGATTTCTTCCGGAAGGGCTTGCCTGCGGCTATGGGCAGACTTTTAATTGGCCGTACAAGCAATCGCCGCGGCGCATGATCCGCCGCCGATCCCGGAGGTTCCGCCATGCGTGTCGTCAGCGCGACCGTGCCCGTCAACGACCCCGCCCGCCCGGAGCAGGTGCCGCTCACCCGCGAGGACGTCTGGGGCGGACTGCTCCGCAAGGCCGAGAACGCGGTGCCGTACGTCGCGGCGATGGAGGAGTGCACCGTGCTGGAGCGCACCGCCGACGGCCTGGTGCGCGAGGTGTCCTTCCACGGTGAGCGGCTGGTCGAGCGGGTGGTGTTCCACCCGCAGCGGCGGGTCAGCTTCCACCGCGACGACGAGGCCGCCACCTGGGTGATCCACAACGACATCGACGAGGGCGAGGACGGCCTGACCCTCACCTTCCGGGCCGAGCTGGAGCTGCACGGCCGGGAGGTCGGCGACGAGGACGCCGAGCGGATGCGGTCCGGCTACCTGCTCGCCCTCGCCACCACGCTGGCGCTCACCCGCGAGGCCGTCGCCGCCCGGGGCTGAGGTGCGCGCCGCCGGGCCGGGTCGGGTTGGGCCGCGGGGGTGCAGGCGTGCAGGGGTGTGGGGCCCGGAGTCCGGGCGGGCGGCCGCGGTCGGGTCGGCGCCCGGGGTTCAGGCCGGGGTCCGGACCAGCGCCGGGCGGTGCAGCGGGATCTCGAAGTGGACGGTGGCGACCCCCGGCCCGTGCTCGCCGCTCGGCCGGGCGTCGTACACCTCCCGGGCGAGGCTGCGCCAGAACGGCTCGGCGCCCGGGATCCGGGTGTTGGTGTGCAGGTAGAGCCGCTCGTAGCCGCCCTCCTCGGCGGCGAAGTCGCAGGCCAGTCGGACGAGTTCGCGGGCCAGCCCGTGCCGGCGGTGCTCCGCGCGGACGTACACCCGGACCAGCTGGGCGGTCGTCCCGGACGGGTAGCGCTTGACCAGGTGCCGCGGGTGCGGGGGGTGCGCGGGGCCGGTGGAGTGCAGGGCGGTGGTGGCGACCACCTCGCCGCCGCGGACGGCGACCAGCAGGGTGTGCCGGGGGTGGTCGACGTAGTGCGCCTGGAGGTCGACCACGTCGGCGTGCCACTCGGGGACGTAGCCGTAGCCGAACTCGCGGTACAGCGTGTCGAGGATCAGCCGGCGTGCCCCGGGGACGTCCTCCGGGCGTGCGGGGCGGCACTCGTAGCGGAATTGACGGTCAATCAGATCATTCATCGGATTGCTCCCAAGGGTGGCGGCGCGGGGGTGGGGCCTGTAGCGTACATGAAAACGACTTTCATCTGGCGATCCGTCCCGGCATGTTGAAAATGAAAACGGATGCCGTTAAGTTCCTCCCTGTCGAAGCCCGCCGTGGCCGAGAACGGGCCGGACCGGCCTGCTCCGGCCCGCCGAAGAGGGAGAGCCGTGGCGCATCTGTTGGTCATCGAGAGCTGGGTCGGCTCCATGAGCAGGCTCCTGCCCAGGGCGCTGGGGGAAGGCGGCCACCGCTTCACCTTCCTCACCCGCGACCTGCACCACTACCTGCGCGCCCCCGGCGCGTTCGCCGACGGACCGCACCCGCTCCTCGCCGCCGAGAACATCCTCACCGCCGACACCAACGACGACGCCGTCCTGCTCCCGTACGCCGAACGGCTGCACCGGGTGCTCGGCTTCGACGGGGTGCTCTCCTCCTGCGACTACTACCTGCCCGCCGTCGCCCGGGTCGCCCGCCGGCTCGGCCTGCCCGGGCCCGACCCGGAGGCCGTCACCGCCGCCTGCCGCAAGGACCTCACCCGCCGCACCCTCGCCGCGGCCGGCGTCCCCGGGCCCGCGTACGCCCTGTGCGGCGACCGCGAACAGGCCCTCGCCGCCGCCCGCACCCTCGGCTACCCGCTGGTCGTCAAACCGGTCGACCTGTGCGCCGGGATGCTCGTGCGCGCCGTCGCCGACGAACGCGAACTCGACGCCGCCCTACGCGCGCTGGCCGACTTCCCGGTCAACGCCCGCGGCCAGCGCCGGGAGCCCGCCGTCCTGCTGGAGGAACTCCTCACCGGGCCCGAGGTCAGCGTCGAGACCGTCACCGCCGCGGGCACCACCCATGTCGTCGGGGTCACCGACAAGAGCCTCGGCGGCGCGCCCGCCTTCGTCGAGACCGGCCACATGTTCCCCGCCGCCCTCACCGCCGCCGACGCCCGCGCCGCGGTCGACACCGCCGCCGCCGCGATCACGGCCCTCGGCCTGGACGCGGTCGTCGCGCACACCGAGATCAAGCTCACCCCGGCCGGCCCCCGGGTCGTCGAGGTCAACCCCCGCCCGGCCGGCAACCGGATCACCGAACTCGTCCGCCGGGTCACCGGCATCGACCTCGCCGCCGCCTGCGTGGACGTCGCCCTCGGCCGCGAGCCCGACCTCGCCGTCCACCCCACCGGCGTCGCCAGCGCCGCCATCGCCTTCCTGGTGCCCGGCCGCGACGGCGTGCTCGACGGCTTCGACGGCGACGACGAGGTCCGCCGCGACCCGGCGGTCATCGAGCTCACCCTCGCCGGCGCCGGCCGCCGGGTCCGCGCCGCCACCAGCAACAACGAGTACCTCGGCCACGTCATGACCGCCGACACCGGCGGGGCGGGCGCCCGCCGCACCGCCGAGAAGCTGCTCGCCTCCCTCACCCCCCGCTACTGTCCGGAGCCCTCGGCGGTGTCCGCATGAGCGGCCCGACCGCCGTCGGGACCACCGCCCCCGCCCTGGCGGTGCTCGCCGACCGCGCCCGCGCCGGCGCGTACGGGCCCGACCCGGCCGGCCGCCGCATCGCGCTCGCCTTCACCACCAGTCAGGCCGTCCGCCACGAGGGCCGTGCCCGCGGCTACCGCAACGAGGTGCTCAGCCTGCGGATCGGCGCCGCCGTCGGCTCCTGCGCCGTCGAACCCGGCGAACTGCCCCCCGGCGCCCTCGCCGAATGCGTCGGCGCGACCGTCGCCGACCTGCTCGGCCACCCGCTCGCCGCCGTCCGGACCGCCGCCCTCGACGCCTACCTCCAGGACTGCCGCCCGCACGGCCCCGCCACCGGCGCCCGCCCCCACCGGCTGCCCGCCGGCAGCTCGCTGCAGAAGTCCCGCGCCCGCGCCGACGCCGTCACCGGCCTGCTCCCGGCCGGCCGGGTGCGCCGCGTCCTGGTCGTCGGCGTGGTCAACTCCCTCCTGGAGAGCCTGCGTTCGCGGGGGATCGGGTACACCGCCTGCGACCTCAAGGGCGGCAGCACCGAATGGGGCGAACCCGTGCACCCCGACGCCGCCGCCCACCTCGCGCAGTGCGACGCCGTCCTCGCCTCCGGCATGACCCTCGGCAACGGCACCCTCGACCCGCTGCTCGCCCACGCCCGCGCCACGGGCAAACCGCTGGTGCTCTTCGCCCAGAGCGGCAGCGCCGTGCTGCCCCTGCTGATCGGCGGGGGCGTCAGCGCGGTCAGCGCCGAACCGTACCCGTTCTTCTGGCTCGACGGCGGCCCCAGCACCCTCCACCTCTACGGCGGTGGCACCCGGTGACCGCCCTGCTCTCCGCCGCCACCGGCAACCCCGACCTGCTGCCCCTGCTCGGCCGCACCCCGCTCGCCCGCATCCGCACCCCGCTGCCGCACCCGCACCCCGGCTTCTGGGCCAAACTCGAATGCCTCGGCGCGGGCGGCATGAAGGCCCGCTCCGCCGTCGCCATGCTGCGCGGCGCCCACGCCCGCGGCGAACTCCGGCCCGGCGCCACCGTGGTGGAGTCCACCTCCGGAACGCTCGGGATCGGCCTCGCCTTCGCCGGACAGGCCCTCGGACACCCCGTCGTCCTCGTCGGCGACACCGAACTCGAACCCGCCATGCGGCAGTTGCTCCACTCGTACGGCGCCCGCCTGGAGCTCGTCGACCGGCCCGCCGCCGAGGGCGGCTGGCAGGCCGCCCGGCTCGCCCGGCTGCACGAGGTGCTGGACCGGCTGCCCGACGCCTACTGGCCCGACCAGTACAACAACCCCGACAACGCGGCCGGCTACCACGCCATGGCCCAGGAGTTCGCCGCCGAACTCGACCACCTCGACGTCCTGGTGTGCAGCGTCGGCACCGGCGGCCACAGCGCCGGCCTCGCCGAACCGCTGCGCCGCCGCTGGCCGGGACTCACCGTCATCGGCGTCGACTCGGTCGGCTCCACCATCTTCGGCCAGCCCGCCCGGCCCCGCCTGATGCGCGGCCTCGGCAGCTCCATCCACCCGCGCAACGTCGCCCACCACGCCTTCGACGAGGTCCACTGGGTCGGCCCCGCCGAGGCCGTCGACGCCTGCCGCCGACTCGCCCGGGGCTGCTTCGTCAGCGGCGGCTGGTCCACCGGGGCGGTCGCCCTGGTCGCCGCCTGGGCCGCCCGGGTCCACCCCGGCGCCGCCGTCGCCACCGTCTTCCCGGACGGCCCGCACCGCTACCTGGGCACCGTCTACGACGACGACTACTGCGTGCGGCACGGCCTGCTGCCGGAGCGGGCCGCACCGCGGCCGATCGAGATCCCGCACCCCGGCGCGGTCGAGGTCACCGGCTGGGCCCGCTGCCGCACGGTCACCGACCCCGCGCCGAACGGCCCGACGCCGCTCGCCGCGAGCGCCGCCCCGGTGCCGGCCCGCACCGCCGCGCCCGTCCGTGCCGCCGAGCCGACCCGCGCCGCCGTCCTGCCGGTACCCGCCCGCTGTTCCGAGGACCGCCGTACCGACGAGCGCCGCACCGACGAGCGCCGCACCGCTGAGCGCCGTACCGACGAGCGCCGTACCGACACCCGCTGTTCCGACGACCGCCCCAGGGAGCGCCGATGAGGCTCGACGTCAGCACCACCCGGTTGGAGTTGACCGAACCGCTGCGGATCTCCCGCTCGGTCATGGCGCACCGCGACGCCGTCCTGCTCGCCCTGCGCCACGGCGGCCTCACCGGCCACGGCGAGGCCGTCAGCAGCGCCCACCTGCGGCTGCCGACCGGCCGCATCCTGCGCGAACTCGACGCCCTCCGGCCCGCCCTGGAACGCTTCCCCGACCCCGAGCAGGCCCTGGTCGAACTCCAGCGCGGCGACGCCCGCTTCAAGGAGCTCCCGGCCGGCGTCCTCGCCGCCGTCGAGGCCGCCCTGCTCGACCTGGTCGGCAAGCGGGCCGGCGCCCCCGTCCACCAACTCCTCGGCTCCCTCGCCCCGATCGCCGCCCAGACCGCCCGCACCATCGGCATCTGCGACCCGGCGCTCGCCGCCGTCCGCGCCGACCGGCTGGCCGCCGCCGGCTTCCGCCTGCTCAAGATCAAGGCCGGCAGCCCCGACCCGGCCGAGGACCTCGCCCGGGTCCGCGCCGTCCGCGAGGCCGCCCCCGGTGTCCGCCTGCTGCTCGACCCCAACGGCGCCTGGACCCCGGCCCAGGCCCTCGACCTGCTCCCCGGCTTCGCCGACCTCGGCGTCGAGGCCGTCGAACAGCCCATCGCCCCCGGCACCCCCGACGCCCTCGCCGAGGTCGCCGAACGCTCCCCGCTGCCGGTCATCGCCGACGAGGACGCCGTCGACCACGAGGACGCCCTGCGGCTGGCCGGCCGCGTCCACGGCATCAACCTCAAACTCGCCAAATGCGGCGGCGTCCACCAGGTGCTCCGGATCCAGGCCGCCCTCCGGGGCAGCGGCACCGACCTCATGCTCGGCTGCCTCGCCGCCAGCTCGCTCGGCATCGCCCCCGCCGTCCACCTCGCCGACCGGGCCCGCTGGGTCGACCTCGACGGCCACCTGCTGCTCGCCCACGACCCCTGGCAGGGCATCGGCGGCACCGACGGCACCGTCCGCACCGCCGACCGCGGCGGCCTCGGCGTACTGCCCCACCCGGGCCCGCACGCCGGCCCGCGCGCCGCCCCGGACCCCGGCCCCCGGGCGGCCGGCCGGTGAGGATACTGCGCGCCGTACGGACCTTCCCGCTGCCCGTACGGCTGCTGCTGGTCAACCAACTCGGCGTCAACACCGGCTTCTACCTGCTCGTCCCGTACCTCGCCGGACACCTCACCCAGGACCTCGGGCTCACCGCCGCCGCCGTCGGCATCGTCCTGGGCGTGCGCAACCTCAGCCAGCAGGGCCTGTTCATCATCGGCGGCTCGGCCGCCGACCGGCTCGGCGCCCGCGGCGTCATCATCGCCGGCTGCGCCCTGCGCACCGTCGGCTTCGGCCTGTTCGCCCTCGGCGACGGCCTCGCCGTCCTGCTCGCCGCCTCCGCGCTCAGCGGCCTGGCCGGCGCCCTGTTCAACCCCGCCGTCCGCACCTACCTCGCCCACCGGGCCGACGACCGCAGGGCCGAGGCCTTCGCCCTGTTCAACGTCTTCGCCACCACCGGCGCCCTGGCCGGACCGCTGCTCGGCAGCCTCCTCCTGCTGGTCGACTTCCGGGCCGCCGCCCTCACCGCCGCCGGGATCTTCGCCCTGCTCACCGTCGCCCAGGCCCTCGTCCTGCCCGCCCACCCCGTCCGCCCGCCCGAGCGCGGCGTCCTCGCCGACTGGCGCACCGTCGCCACCGACCGCCGCTTCCTCGCCTTCGCCCTCGCCATGGTCGGCCTGTACGGCATGGAGAACCAGCTCTACCTGCTGCTGCCCGACGCCGCCCGCCGTGCCACCGGCTGGACCGGCGCCGTCGGCCTGGTCTTCCTCACCTCCACCCTCGCCAACCTCACCCTCCAACTGCGCATCACCGACCGGCTCAAGCAGTACGCCGACCCCGCCCGCTGGATCGCCACCGGACTCGCCACCGCCGGCACCGGCTTCCTCGTCCCGCTCGCCGCCCCCGGCCTGCCCGGCGTCCTCACCGGCGTCCTGCTGCTCCAACTCGGCCTGATGACCGCCCAGCCCTTCGTCATGGAACTGATACCCGCCTTCGCCGGGGACGGCCTCACCGGCACCTACTACGGCCTCTACTACGTCGTCTCCGGCCTCGCCGCCGCCCTCGGCAACGCGGCCGTCGGCCACGCCATGGACACCGCCCCCGCCGCCCCCTGGCTGCTCTGCTGCGCCCTCGGCCTCGGCTCCGCCGCCGCCCTCACCCACCTGCGCCGTACCGGCCGCATCCCCCGACCGCACCCCCTCACCCCCAGCGAGGCCCGATGACTGCCGGAAACCTGCTCACCGACACCCCCGAGCTGTACGAACTGCGCTTCCCCGACCCCGACCGCACGGCCGCCCGCTGGGCCGAATCCGTCCTGCGGGCGCACGGCGCCGGCCCGGAGCTGCTCGACCTCGGCTGCGGCACCGGCCGCGACGCCGCCTGGCTGCACCGCACCGCCGGCCGCACCGTCACCGGCCTGGACAGCTCCCCGGCGATGATCGCGTACGCCCGCAGCCGCCACCCCGGCCCGGACTACCGCCTCGGCGACATGCGCGCGTTCGACCTCGGCCGCCGCTTCGACGCCGCCCTCTGCCTCGACAGCGCCCTGCTCCACTGCCACACCAACCACGACCTCGACGCCGTGCTCGGCCGGCTCCGCGCCCACCTGCGGCCCGGCGGCCTGCTGGTCGCCGAGATGCGCAACGGCGCCTTCTTCCTCGGCCGCACCGAACTCCTGGACGCCCCCAGCACCCACACCGTCACCCACGACGGCACCACCCGCACCTCGCACACCACCCTGTGGATCGACCACCCCGCCCAACTCCTGCGCCGCACCCGGATCTGGACCGCCGACGACGGGACCCCGCCGGTCGAACAGCACTCCGCCTGGCGGCTGCTCCTCCCGCAGGAACTGCGCTACGTCCTCGCCGCGAACGGCTTCGAGGTCCTCGCCCTCTACGACCGGCCCGGCCCGCGCACCGAACCCCCCTGGCAGGACGGCGACCGGCCCGCCGACACCGCCGACGCCGACCGCATCCACCTGGTCGCCAGACTCACCGGCAGCACCGGGCCCACCGCCGGTACCGGACCCACCGGCAGTGCCGGGCCCGCCGGCCGTACCGGATCCACCGCCAGCGCCAGACCCACCGGCAGCCCCACCGAAGGCAGTTGAGCACCGTGACCCACCCCCTCGCCCGCCGCACCCTGCTCGCCGCCGGCGGCACCCTCGGCCTGACCGTCCTCGGCCTGACCGCCTGCTCCCCGGCCACACCCCCCGCCGCCGACGGTGCCGCCGCCGCGAGCCCCAAGCCCGGCGGACGGCTGCGCGCCGTCTTCGCCGGCGGCGGTGCCAACGAGACCCTCGACCCCCACCTCACCAACCTCTTCGCCGACGCGGCCCGCGCCAAGGCCCTCTACGACAAGCTCGCCGACTCCGGCGCCGACCTCGCGGCCGTCCCCCGCCTGGCGAGCGGCTGGGAGCCCAACGCCGGCCTCGACGTGTGGACGGTACGGCTGCGCCGCGCCGCCTTCCACGACGGCCGCCCCGTCACCGCCGCCGACGTGCTGTACAGCTACCGCCGGATCGCCGACCCCAAACGGGCGTTCCGCGCCAAGGCCTCCCTGGAACCGGTCGACCTCGCCGCCAGCCGCGCCGTCGACCCGGGCACCGTCGAGTTCCGCCTCAAGCGCCCCTACGCCGAATTCCCCAACGTCCTGGCCGCGTTCGGCGCGTACATCGTCCCCGAGGGCACCGAGGACTTCACCCGGCCGGTCGGCAGCGGCCCGTTCTCCTTCGTCTCGTTCACCCCCGGCAGCTCCCTGCTCGTGCGGCGCAACCCCGACCACTGGGACGGCGCCCCGCACCTCGACGAGCTGGAGATCCTGGTCGCCAACGAGGAGTCCGCCCGGGTCAACGCCCTGCTCGGCGGCCAGGCCGAGTACGCCCACGAACTCGCCCCCGCCACCGCCCGCGCCCACGAGGGCAGGGGCCGGATCGGCATCGTCCGGCTGCGCAACAGCGCCATGCAGGGCTTCGTCATGAAGACCGACCGCCCGCCCTTCGACGACAAGAGGGTCCGCCAGGCGTTCTTCCACCTCGTCGACCGCAGGGAACTCGTCGACGGCGCCCTCTCCGGCGCCGGCGAGATCGGCAACGACGTCTTCGGCAAGGGCGCCCAGTACTACCCCGCCGACCTGCCGCAGCGCACCCAGGACCTCGACCGGGCCCGCGCCCTGCTCCGCGAGGCCGGCGCCGAGCAGCTCAGGGTCACCCTCGACACCTCCCCGGTCGCCCCCGGCTTCGTCGAGGCCGCCGGCATCCTCAAGGAGCAGGCCGCCCGGGCCGGCATCACCGTCGAGGTCAGGGTCGGCAACAAGGACACCTACTGGAAGGACATCCTGGACGGCGGCGTGCTCGCCTCCTACCGCTCCGGCGCCCTGCCCGTCGAGTCCCACCTCTCGCAGCGGCTGCTCACCGGCTCCACCACCAACGCCACCCACTGGCGCCACCGCGACTTCGACGACCTCTACACCCAGGCCCAGGCCACCGCCGACCCCGCCGCCCGCACCGCCCTCTACGAGCGGATGCAGCGCCGCCTCCACGACGAGGGCGGCTTCCTGATCTGGGGCTTCGCCGACTGGATCGTCGGCACCGCCCGCCGCCTGCACGGCGTGCGCTCCGACGCCCCCGCCAACACCCTCGACTGGGCCCGCTTCGACAAGGTCTGGCTGGCGTGACGCCACTGCGCCGCTGGACCGGCCGCCGCCTGCTGCTCGGTGCAGGGCAGGCGGCGGCCGTACCGGTCCTCGTCTTCGCCCTCACCGAGGCCCTGCCCGGGGACGCCGCCGTCGCCCTCGCCGGCGACGACCCCTCCCCGGAGCGGATCGCCGCCCTGCGCACCGCGATGCAGCTCGACCGGCCCGCCGCCGAACGCTTCCTCGACTGGCTGGCCGGACTCGCCCGTCTCGACCCCGGCCGCTCCCTGGTCAGCGGCCGGCCGGTCGCCGACTACCTGGCCGACGGACTCGCCCCGACCCTCCTGCTCGCCGCCCTCACCCTCGCCCTGATCGTCCCGCTCGCGGTCGGCCTCGGCATGCTCGCCGCCCGCCGCGAGGGCGGACCGCTCGACCGCACCCTCAGCACCCTCGCGCTCGCGGTCTACGCCGTCCCGGAGTTCGCCCTCGGGATCCTGCTGACCGCCGTCCTCGCCCTGCACCTCGGCTGGCTGCCGCCGACCGCCGTCGGCGGGGTGTGGCAGCAGCCGGCCGTCCTGGTGCTGCCGGTGCTGGTCCTGCTGGCCCGCCCGGTCTGCTCGATCGCCCGGCTCGTCCGGGCCGGCCTGATCGAGGCGCTCGCCGCGCCCTACGCGGTGCACGCCCGCCGCTGCGGGGTGCCCGCCGGACGGGTCCGCCGCGCGCACGCCCTGCCCAACGCCCTCGCCCCCGCCGTCCAGCAGCTCGCCCGCACCGCCGACTGGCTGCTCTGCGGCGTGATCGTCGCCGAGGCGCTGTTCGTGGTGCCCGGGCTCGGTACCGTCCTGCTCGACGCCGTCGCCGCCCGGGACGTCCCCGTGGTGCAGGGCCTGGCCGTCCTCTTCGGCCTGCTCGCCGTCGCCCTCAACCTGGCCGCCGACCTCGCCGCCCGCCGCCTCGCCCCCCGTACGGAGGCCGTCGCATGAAGCCCCTCGCGCGCCGCCCGGCCACCGCCGCCCGCGGCCCGGCCGGTCGTCCCGCAGGCCCTGGTCCCGCAGGCCGCGGTCCGGCCGATCGCGTCCGCCGCCCGGTCGCCCGGTATGCGCTCGGCGCCGCGCTGGTCGCCGTCCCGCTGCTGCTCGCCCTGGCCGGCCCGCTGCTCGCCGGCGACCCCGGCCCCCGCGCCGTCTCCTACACCCTCGGCGACGGCCACTGGCTCGGCACCGACTTCACCGGACGCGACGTCCTGCACCAGGTGCTGCTCGGCGGCCGCTCGGTGGTCCTGACCGCCGTCGCCGCCACCGCCCTCGCCTACGCCCTCGCCCTGCCGCCCGCCCTCGCCGCCGCCCTCACCGGACGCCCCTGGGTCGAGGACCTGCTGATGCGCCCCCTCGACGTGCTGATCGCGGTGCCCTCGCTGCTGCTCCTTCTGCTGGTCGCCACCGCCCTGCGGCCCGGCCCGGCCGGCCTCGCCCTGCTGGTGGCCCTCACCGCCGTCCCCGACATCGCCCGGGTGGTGCACTCCGCCGCCGTCGAGGCCGCCGCCCGCCCCGCCGTCGAGGCCCTGCGCCTGCACGGCGAGTCCTGGCGCAGGATCGCCCTCGACCAGGTCGCCCGGACCATCCGGCGCACCCTCGCCGCCGACGCCGGCACCCGGCTGGTCGGCGCCCTCCACCTGGTCAGCACCGCGGCCTTCCTCGGCGTCGGCGTCCCGCCCGACGCCGCCGACTGGGCCGTCATGGTCGACCGCAACCGCCCCGGACTCCTCCTCCAGCCCTGGGCCGTGGTCGTCCCCGCCCTGCTCGTCGCCGGACTCGCCACCGGCACCAACCTGCTGTTCGACGCGGCCCTCCAGCAGCCGCGGAAGGAGGCACGGCGATGACCGTCCTGGCCGAGATCGACGGCCTGCGGATCGAGACCGGCGGCCGGACCCTCGTCGACGGCGTCCGCCTGCGGGTGCGGCCGGGACGGGTCACCGCCCTGGTCGGCCCCTCCGGCAGCGGCAAGACCACCACCGCCCTCGCCCTGCTCGGCGAGTACCCGCCCGGCGCCCTGGTCAGCGGCCGGGTCAGCACCGCCGGAGGCCCGATCGGCTACGTGCCGCAGCACCCCGCCGCCGTGCTCAACCCCGTCCGCCGGGTCGGCGTCCTGCTGCGCGACATCGCCCGCGGCACCGGCGGCGGCCCCGAAGCCGTCCACCGGGCCCTGCGGCAGGCCCGGCTCGACGACGTCGACGCCGTCCTGCGCCGCTACCCGCACCAGCTCTCCGGCGGCCAGCAGCAGCGGGTGGTGCTCGCCCAGGCGCTGCTGCTCGGTGCCCGGGTGATCATCGCCGACGAGCCCACCACCGGCCAGGACCCCGCCACCAAGCGGCTCCTCACCGCCGAACTCGCCCGGCTCGCGGAGCAGGGCCTCGGGCTCGTCCTGCTCAGCCACGACCTGGACGTGGTGCGGGAGCTCGCCGACGAGGCCGTGCTGCTGGACCGGGGCCGGACGGTCGCCTCGGGGCCGCCCGCGGAGGTCCTCGCCGCGTCCGCTGTGTCCGGGGCGGTCACCGTGTCCGGGGCGGTGGCCGTGCCCGGGCCGCGTCGGAGGGCCGCGGACCGCCCCGTCCGGCTGGAGGCCACCGGGCTCACCGCCCACCACCCCGGCGGCGCACCCGTCCTGCACGACGTCGCCCTGACCCTGCACGCGGGGGAGTGCCTGGCCCTGGTCGGCCGCTCCGGCAGCGGCAAGACCACCCTCGGCCGCTGCCTGGCCGGCCTGCACACCCGCCACCGCGGCACCCTGCGGCTCGACGGCCACCCGCTCCCGCGCAGCACCCGGCGCCGCAGCCGGGCCCAACTCGCCGCCGTCCAGTACGTGTTCCAGGACGCCCGAGCCGCCTTCGCGGACCACCGCACGATCGCCGACCAGGTCGCCCGGGCCGCCGTCCGCCTGCGCGGCCTCACCGCCCCCGCCGCCCGCGCGGAGGCCCTCGCCCTGCTCACCGGCCTCGGCCTCGCCACCGGCCAGGCCGACCGCCCGCCCGGTCGGCTCTCCGGCGGCGAACTCCAGCGCGCCGCCCTCGCCAGGGCCCTGATCGTCCGGCCCGCCGTCCTGGTCTGCGACGAGATCACCTCCGGCCTCGACACCGCCACCCGCACCGCCGTCCTCGACCACCTGCGCGAACGCCGCGACCACGACGGCCTCGCCCTGCTCCTCATCACCCACGACCCGGCCACGGCCGCCCTCGCCGACGCCGTCCTGGAACTCTCCGCCGGCCGCCCGTCGACGCCCCGCCGCCCCACGGGCCCGGAACCCTCCGCCCACGCCTCGCGGTGAGGCCGGGTACCGCCCCGGCGACCACCCCGCGCCGTCGGCCGCGCCCGCGCGCTGATCCGACGGGAAGTGTCGGACACGCCCTAGGCTGAAGCCGCCCGGGCGGTCCGTCGGCCGTGGGTGCCGGGAGGGGCCCGGCGGCCGGGCGGGTGGAGGTGCGCGATGGGCAGCGGTGGGACCGGCAGCGGTGAGACCGCCACGGTGCGCTGCGTGGCGGCCGTGCCGTGCTGGGTGAGCCTGATGGCGCACGACCTCGACGCGGCGAAGGCCTTCTACGGCCCGCTGCTCGGCTGGGAGTTCGAGCCCGGCCCGGACCGTTTCGGCCCGTACGTGCACGCGGTGGCCGGAGGCGAGGCGGTCGCCGGGCTCGGCACCGGGGCCAGCGGCTTCGGCATGCCCGTCGCCTGGACCAGCTACTTCGGCACCGAGAGCGCCGATGCCGCCGCCGACGCCGTCCGCGAGCGCGGCGCCACCCTGGCGGTCGGCCCGCTGTCGTTCGACGCCGGGCGGGTGGCCTTCGCGGCGGACCAGCAGGGGGCGGTCTTCGGCATCTGGGAGGGCCCGCTCGGCCGCGCCCGGAAGCTGGACCTGCCGGGCGCCCCGGTCTGGATCGAGCTGCGCACCCCGGACCCGTTCGCGGCGGCGCTGTTCTACGGCGAGGTGTTCCGCTGGGACGGCCGGGACCCGGAGCGCTTCGAGGTGCGCTGGGAGCACGACCGGGTGGTGCTGCGGGCCGAGGGCCACAGCGTGGCGGCCCTCTCCCGGGAGCAGGAGTCCGGCCCGACCGGGCTGCCCCCGCACTGGGAGGTCTCGTTCTCGGTGCAGGACACCGACCGGGCCGTCGCCCGGGCCCGCTCCCTCGGCGGTACGACCGTCGGGCCGGTCTTCGACACGCCGTACGGGCGGATGGCGCGGCTGCAGGACCCGGAGGGCGGCCGGTTCGCGGTGATCAGCCCCAAGGTGTGAGCAGCCCCAAGGTGTGAGCGGCCCCAGGAGGTGAGCAGCCCGGAGGGCTGAGCGGGCCCGGCGCCGCTTCCGGGTGTCAGGACGGGTCGGGCACGCTCTCGCCGGCGCCGCTCTGTGCCGTGCGGTCGGCGCGCAGCCGGTCCGCGAGTTCGTTGCGGGCGGCGGCGGGCAGGGCCTTCCGGGCGGCCGGGTAGAGCTGCTCCTCCTCGGCCGCGACGTGGCGGCGGACCAGCGGGCCCAGGCCGCCGAGCAGGGTGGCGAAGGCGGGTTCGTCCGGCGAGAGGCCCTGCAGGTCGGAGAGGTACTGCCCGAGCCCCAGGTGGTCGTGGATGGCCGCGAACACCAGTGCCCCGCCGTCGCCCACGTCGTGCTGGACGGCCGGGAACAGGTGTTCCTCCTCCGCGGCACAGTGGCTGAACAGCAGGTCGGTCAGCTGCCCCAGCAGCTCGGACCGCTCGGGCGCGCCGGGCGGCGCGGCCTCGATCCGGTCGAGCAGGTCCGTCGCGGCGCGGTGGTCCGCGGTGAGTTCCCCGAGGATGTCCGGCCTGCGGCCCATGGTGTGCCCGCCCGTCTCGTCGGAAAGGTGCTGGCCCTTCCAGTATCCGGCGCGGGCCCGCGGTGCCGGGTTCCGGGCGCCGCCGGGGGTGGATGGGGGCCGGGGTGCGGGCCCGGTTCAGGCCCGGTTCAGGCCCGGTGCGGGCCGGGTTCAGGGGCGGTCGCGGCGGCCGGTGAGGGCCAGCAGCCGGGTCTGCGGGCTCGCGTCGTCGGGGACGTCCAGCGGCGGGTCGAACAGCCCGCTGCCGGAGAGGTCGCCGTACCCGCCGATCTCGCCCAGGGCGAAGTCGACCAGGGCGGCCGGCAGCCGGGTCCGGCGGTCGATGCCCTCGGCGAGGTCCCAGGTGTGCACGACGGCGTCGGCCGTGAGCTGGTCCAGGTACGCGCGGGCGGGGACGTCGCCGTACGAGAGGTGCACGGTCAGCCCGGTGGCGCCGGGTTCCAGGAAGGCCTGCAGGGCGGCCTCGGCGGCGGCGGTCCAGGCGGCGAGGGGGTCGTCGCCGAGGACGTCGCCGTCGAACCGGCCGCCGACCTCGGAGATCGTCGATCCCATCAGCAGCTCGGGCACCCACAGCTGCTCGGAGGTGAGGTGGTTCACCACGTCCCGGACCGACCATTCGCTGCACGGCGTCGGCCCGCCCCACTGCCCGGGCGCGATCAGCCGCACCCGCTCGCCGAACTCCGCCAGCGCCTCCGCGTACGGCACCCCGAGCTGCACCTCGCCACGATCACGCATACCTCCACCCTGCCCCGACCCCGCCCCACCCCGCCATTCCGCGGCCCCTGCGCACCGGAGGCCCGGCCCCACCGCCGGCCTCCGGCCCCCCGCCTCCGGCGCCGCCCGCCGCCCCGCGCTCGCCCCCCGCCTCCCGGCGGCTCAGTTGTTCAAATTCAAACTTCCAGGTACGGTCGGAGTCCCGGTTCGAATTTGAACTACCTCTCCCACCCTCGATCGCTGGAGACGACCATGCCGAGCATCAGCCCGAGCACGACCGCCCCCACCACCACGCCCGCCGCCGCGTCCGCCACCTCTCCGCACGCCTACGACGCGGGGCTGCTCCTGCTGCGCCTCGTGCTCGGGCTGACGATGGCCGCGCACGGCAGCCAGAAGCTGTTCGGCTGGTTCGGCGGCGGCGGGCTCGACGGGACCGGGAAGTTCTTCACCATGAGCGGCTACCCGGCCGGTGACGCGATGGCCGTCGTCGCGGGCCTGACCGAGACGCTGGGCGGTCTGGCCCTGGCGGTCGGCCTGCTGGCGCCGCTCGCCGGCGCCGCGATCGTCGGTGTGATGGTGAATGCGCTGGCGGTCACCTGGGGCGGCGGCTTCTTCGCTCCGAAGGGCAGCGAGTACGAGCTGCTGCTGACCGCCGGTGCCGCCGCTCTGGCGCTGACGGGCCCGGGCGGCTATGCGGTGGACCGCTTCCTGCCGGTGGTCCGGGCGCACCGCCTGGCGTACGGGGCCGCCGCCGTGGTGGTCGGGCTGGCGACCGCGGGGGTGATCCTGCTGCTGCGCAAGTAGTCGCCGGTAGCAGGGCTGCGGCCGCCGTGGCGGAGGGTCAGAATCCTTCCGTGCGGCGGCCGTTCGCGTTCTGTCGGCGCCGAAGGGGTTCCGCCGCCATGTGATGTATGCCATGGTACATGTCACACTCCCCACCGGTTCGGTGCATGACATCCGGAGGTCATGCCCGTGAACGGTCCTCACTCCCCGTACGGCCGCGCCCCCAACGCGGTCGCTGAAGGCCCGGAGGCCCCCACGTGAGAACCGCCCGATCCCTTCGACTGCCGTACCTGGTGCGGCTGTTGACCGTGGCGCTGGCATGCTGTCTGGCGCTCGCCGTGTTCACCCCGCGCAGTCAGGCGGCCCCCCTCCCCGCCCCGCCGGCCGCGGACGGCGGCGCAGGGGCGCTCGCCCCGCAGCCCGCCCCCGACGCGGCGCAGAGCGCGCACGAGGCCGACCACGGCCGCGCCGCCGTGCCGGCCCGCGAGCGCGCCCCGATCGCCGTGTCCGCCACCCGGCCGACCGTCGACGCCGATCCCGCCGCCGCCGATCCCGCCGCGAAGCAGAACGGGCTCGGCGCCCCCTCCACGGCCCAAGCCGCCTGCAACGTCGGCGACTTCACCGGCCGCACCGGAAGCGCCCTGGTCCAGGCGGTCAAGGCGGCCGAGGTGTCCTGCATCAACACGCTGTTCAACCTCACCGGCTCCGACGCGCGCGGCGCGTTCCGCGAGGAGCAGATGACCGCCGTGGCCTGGGCGCTGCGCGACGCGTCCGCCGCCTACCCGGGTGACAACAGCACGTCGGTGTCCCAGCTGGTGCTGTTCCTGCGGGCCGGCTACTTCGTGCAGTGGTACCACCCCGGCGACGTCGGCACCTACGGCACCGCCCTGCGGACCGCGATCCGCGGCGCCCTGGACGCGTACTTCGGCAGCGCCCGCTCGCGCGACGTCACCGACGCCAACGCCCGCATCCTCGGCGAGGCGGTCATCCTGGTCGACAGCGCCCAGGAGAACACCCACTACCTGCCACTGGTGAAGCGCCTGCTCGTCGAGACCGACAGCAGCCGCTTCCCGTCCGTCCCGTCGATGGCGGGCGCGCTCAACGGCGTCTTCACCGTGCTGTGGCGCGGCCACCAGACGGCCGGTTTCGCCGATGCCGTCCGCGCCGACCAGGGCGTGCTGGACGCCGTGCACCGCTTCGCCGACGGCAACGGCGCCCTGCTCGGCACCGACCTCGGCTACGTGGTCTACAACGCCAGCCGCGAGCTGGGCCGCTTCCTCCAGTACGAGGACCTGCGCGGCAAGCTGCGCCCGCTCTACAAGGGCCTGGCCGACCGCAGCGCGCCGTCCGGCCGCACCGCCCACCAGTGGGCCGCCGTCGCCGAGATGGCCGACGAGTACGACGCGGGCAACTGCTCCTACTACGGCACCTGCGACGCCCCGAACCGGCTGCGCACGGGCATCCTGACGGTCGCCCACACCTGCAGCCCGAGCATCCGGATCGCCGCCCAGCAGATGACCGCCGAGAACCTCGCGGCGACCTGCACCAGCCTGCTCAACCAGGACGCCTACTTCCACGCCGTCGCCAAGGACTCCGGTCCGGTGGCCGACGACCGCAACAGCACCATCGAGGTCGTCGTCTTCGACACCAAGTTCGACTACGGGGTGTTCGCCGCGGCGATCTTCGGCATCCGGACCGACAACGGTGGCATGTACCTGGAGGGCAACCCGGCCACCCCGGGCAACCTGCCGCGCTTCCTCGCGTACGAGGCGACCTGGCTGCGCCCGGCGTTCGAGATCTGGAACCTCAACCACGAGTACACCCACTACCTCGACGGCCGCTTCGACATGTTCGGCGACTTCACCGCCAACATGACCACCCCGACCGTCTGGTGGGTGGAGGGATTCGCCGAGTACGTGTCGTACTCGTACCGCAAGGAGACCTACCAGGCGGCGATCGACGAGGCCGGGCGGCACACCCACAAGCTCAGCACGCTCTTCGACACCACCTACGACAACGCCGACTCGACCCGGATCTACCGCTGGGGCTACCTGGCCGTCCGCTACATGCTGGAGAAGCACCGCGCCGACCTGGACGCCGTGCTCGCCAAGTACCGCACGGGCGACTGGAACGGGGCCCGCAGCCTGCTGAAGACCACCATCGGCACGCGCTACGACGCCGACTTCGACAGCTGGCTGACCGCCTGCGCCTCCGGCGGCTGCGGCACCACCACGCCGCCCGGCAACCAGGCGCCCACGGCCGCCTTCGGTGCCGCGATCAGCGGGCAGAACGTCTCGTTCACCGACCGCTCCACCGACCCGGACGGCCGGATCGCCTCCCGGGTCTGGAACTTCGGCGACGGCACCGGCTCCACGGTGGCCAACCCGTACAAGACGTACAGCGCGGCCGGCACCTACACGGTGAGCCTGACCGTCACCGACGACAAGGGCGCCAAGGCGACCAGCACCCAGAGCCTGGTGGTCGGCGCCGCGTCGGAGTGCCCGGGCGGTGACATCCGGGTGCTCGGCCAGAACTGCCGCCGCAGCAACATCGGGGCGACGGCCGGCAACTACGCGCACTTCTACCTGTACGTCCCGGCCGGTACCGCCCGGGTGACCGTCAGCAGCGCCGGCGGCACCGGCAACGCCGACCTGTACTACAGCAGCAGCAGTTGGGCGTACACCCACGCGTACACCAGCCGCTCGGCGGGCCCGGGCAACACCGAGACGCTGACGATCACCAACCCGCCCGCGGGCTACGTGTACTTCAGCCTCCACTCCGAGCAGGGCTTCGGCGGCGTGACGGTCACCGCGCGCTACTGATCCCGGCACCCCGAACGGCCCCGGCGGGGGGATCGCACCCCTCCGCCGGGGCTCCGCCGTGCGTCCGGGGCCCGAGGCGGGTCCTCAGTGCCCTGGGTCAGGCGCCGATCCGGACCAGCGCGAGCGTGATGTTGTCCGGCCCGCCGGCCTCCACCGCCGCCCGCCACAGCTCGAACGCGGCCCGCCCGTCGGCCCGTTCGCCCGCCTCCTCGGTGTACGCGCGGATCAGCACCCGGTGCAGTTCGGCGTCCTCGACCGGATCGGTGAGGCCGTCGCTGCACACCAGGTAGCGGTCGCCGGGGGCGAGCGGCCCGACCCGGACGTGCGGTTCCACGTAGGTCAGTCCGAGCGATCCGCCGAGGGTCTGGGTGACCAGGGCGGTGCTGCGGCGGCCGGGCGACGGGGGAGGGCTGTCGTCGACGCTGACCCGCTGCAGTCCGCCGTCCTCGACCCGGTAGACCCGGCTGTCGCCGACGTTGAAGACCACCGCCCGTTCGGGCAGCAGCACCACCCCGGCGACGGTGGTGCCCATCGCGGCCAGCTCGGGGGCGCCGGCCGTCGCCGCGTACACCTCCCGGTTGCAGGACTTCAGTTCCTCCCGGACGGCCTCCTCGCCGTCCAGGCCGAGCCCGTCGGCCGCCAGGCGCCGGGCGACCAGGCCGCTGGCGATCTCGCCGCCCGGGTGGCCGCCGAGGCCGTCGGCCACCGCGACCACGCAGGGCGGGCCGAGCGGGAAGAGCAGGGTCTGCGGATTGGTGGTGACCGTCGCGCAGAGCGTCCACGGCCCTACGGTGAGGCTGTCCTCGTTGTGCTCCCGGACCAGCCCCTCGTGGCTCAGCGCGCTCACCGAGATATAGCCCGCCATCGGCTCGCCGTCCTTCCGGATCCTCCGGGCCGGCCACTCCTGCCCCTCCATTGTGGCGCGCGCCGTTGGCCCGGGCCGGACGGGATGGGAGCCGGGGCGGGAATAGCCCCGGGCGGGGCGGTGCTAAGGTGGTTGAAACTTTGACGATCTGGTCTCGATCACCAGGAGCGTGGTGAGCAGCATGCAGTTCGGAATCTTCACCGTCGGCGATGTCACGACCGACCCCACCACCGGCCGCACCCCGACCGAGCACGAGCGGATCAAGGCCATGGTGGCGATCGCCCGCAAGGCCGAGGAGGTCGGCCTCGACGTCTTCGCCACCGGTGAGCACCACAACCCGCCGTTCGTGCCGTCCTCCCCGACGACCATGCTCGGCTACATAGCCGCGCAGACCGAGCGGATCATCCTCTCCACCTCCACCACGCTGATCACCACCAACGACCCGGTGAAGATCGCCGAGGACTTCGCGATGCTCCAGCACCTCGCCGAGGGCCGCGTCGACCTCATGATGGGCCGCGGCAACACCGGCCCGGTCTACCCGTGGTTCGGCAAGGACATCCGCCAGGGCATCCCGCTCGCCGTCGAGAACTACGCACTGCTGCACCAGCTCTGGCGCGAGGACGTGGTCGACTGGCAGGGCCGCTTCCGCACCCCCCTGCAGTCCTTCACCTCCACCCCGCGCCCGCTGGACGGCGTGCCGCCGTTCGTCTGGCACGGCTCCATCCGCTCGCCCGAGATCGCCGAGCAGGCCGCGTACTACGGCGACGGCTTCTTCGCCAACAACATCTTCTGGCCCAAGGAGCACTTCCAGAAGCTGATCGAGCTGTACCGCGAGCGCTACGCCCACTACGGCCACGGCACCCCCGAGCAGGCGGTCGTCGGCCTCGGCGGGCAGGTCTTCATGCGCCGGAACTCGCAGGACGCGGTGCGCGAGTTCCGCCCGTACTTCGACAACGCGCCCGTGTACGGCCACGGCCCCTCGCTGGAGGAGTTCACCGAGCAGACCCCGCTCACCGTCGGCAGCCCGCAGGAGGTCATCGAGAAGACCCTGGCCTTCCGCGAGTCCTTCGGCGACTACCAGCGCCAGCTGTTCCTGATGGACCACGCCGGCCTGCCGCTGAAGACCGTCCTGGAGCAGCTGGACCTGCTCGGCGAGGAGGTCGTGCCGGTCCTGCGCGCCGAGTTCGCCAAGGGCCGCCCGAGCGAGGTGCCGGACGGACCGACGCACGCCGCCCGGGTCGCCGAGCAGCAGATCACCCGTCAGCAGGCGGTCGAGCAGCAGGCCGCGGAGCAGCAGGTCACCGAGCAGCACAAGGCGGAGGTGGCGCCGTGACCGGGCTCGTCGTCATCAGTGCGGGCCTGAGCAAGCCGTCCTCGACGCGGCTGCTCGCCGACCGGCTCGCCGAGTCCACCGTCCGCTCGCTCGGCCACGGCGAGGTCACCGTGGTCGAACTGCGGGACCTCGCCACCGAGATCGCCCACAACTTCGTCACCGGCTTCCCCGGCGCGAAGCTGCGCGCGGCCCTGGCCGCGGTCACCCGGGCCGACGCGGTGATCGCGGTGACCCCGATCTTCACCGCCTCCTACAGCGGTCTGTTCAAGTCCTTCTTCGACGTCCTCGACAACGACGCGCTCACCGGCAAGCCCGTGCTGATCGCCGCCACCGGCGGCACCGCCCGGCACTCGCTCGCCCTGGAGCACGCCGTCCGCCCGCTCTTCGCCTACCTGCGGGCGGTCGTCGTCCCCACCGCCGTCTACGCGGCCACCGACGACTGGGGCGGTGCGGGCGACGCCCACACCGACGGCCTCCCGGCCCGCATCGACCGGGCGGCCGGCGAACTGGCCGCCCTGCTCGCCGGACGCCCGGCGGCCGTCCCGCACCAGCAGACCCCGGGCGTGGTGCCCTTCGAGCAGCAGCTCGCCGCCCTGCGCCCCTGACCTCCCCGCCCCGCCCCCTCGGGCCCCTGCCGGACCACCTCCGGCCGGGGCCCGGGGCGTTCCGACAACCCTCCCGGGGCTCTGCGGGGGCGCGCCCGGGCCGGGCCGGGCACCGGCCCCCCGGTCGGGCGGCGCCGCGTGTTGACCGCGCCGAGCCGTCCGCTCTGCGGTCAAATGGTCCGCGTGACGGCGCCCCGACCCCGTTGGACCCTGGAGCCACCCATGCCACCCGAACCGCAGGCCGTCCTCGCCCCGCTCACCAGCGCGGCGGTCTTCCTCGTCCTCACCGTCGACCCCGGCGGCGAACCCGCCGTCCGCGACCTGCTGCCCGACCTCGTACCGCTGCAGAAGGCGGTCGGCTTCCGCGCCCTCGAAGGCCGGCTCAGCTGCGTCACCGGCATCGGCTCCACCGCCTGGGACCGGCTCTTCGCCGGCCCCCGCCCCGCCGGGCTGCACCCCTTCACCGCACTCGCCGGCCCCCGCCACCGGGCCCCGGCCACCCCCGGCGACCTGCTGTTCCACCTCCGCGCCACCCGGCTCGACCTCTGCTTCGAACTGGCCGCGCAGCTCACCGGCCGCCTCGCCGGCGCCGCCACCGTCGTCGACTCCGTGCAGGGCTTCCGCTACTTCGACGACCGCGACCTGCTGGGCTTCGTCGACGGCACCGAGAACCCCGTCGGCCGCGCCGCGTACGAGGCCGTCGTGACCGGCGACGAGGACCCCGGCTTCGCGGGCGGCAGCTACGTCACGGTGCAGAAGTACCTGCACGACCTGGACGCCTGGAACGCACTCACCGTCGAACAGCAGGAGCTGGCCGTCGGCCGGACCAAGCTCACCAACATCGAGCTGGACGACGACGCCAAGCCCGCCGACTCCCACGTCGCCCTCACCTCGCTGCCGGACGCCGACGGGCGGGCGCAGGAGATCGTGCGCAGCAACATGCCGTTCGGATCCTTCGGCGGGGGAGGGGAGTTCGGCACGTACTTCATCGGCTACTCGCGCAGCCCGGACCCCACCGAGCTGATGCTGCGCAACATGTTCCTCGGCGACCCGCCGGGCAGTGGGCACGACCGGCTGCTCGACGTCTCCACGGCCGTCACTGGCGGGCTCTTCTTCGTGCCCTCCGCCGACTTCCTCGCCGCACCGCCCGGACCGCCGACGGCTGGTGCCGCCGCGCCCACCGCCTCCGCGCCTGCTGCCGAGCCGGTTCCGGTGGCCGCCGCCGTCGCACCGGGCGCCGCCGACGGTTCGCTCGGCATCGGCAGCCTGAAGCGGACGCCCTGACCCGCACGCGGCCCCCGAGCGGCCACCCGACCCGAGCGGCCACCCGAAGCGGCACCACCCACCCCGAGCGGACCCCCGACCTGACGAGGACCCCCTGAAAGGGACGCCCCCACCATGAACAACCTGCACCGCGACCTCGCCCCGATCTCCGCCGCGGCCTGGGAGGAGATCGAGGAGGAGGCCCGCCAGACCTTCACCCTGCACATCGCCGGCCGCCGCGTGGTCGACCTGAGCGGACCGGACGGCACCACCCTCGCCGCCGTCGGCACCGGCCACCTCACCGGCATCGACCCGCCGACCCACGGCGTCGTCGCCCACGCCCGGGACGCCCGGCCGGTCGTCGAGCTGAGAGTCCCGTTCACCGTCGACCGCACCGCCGTGGACGACGTCGAACGCGGCGCCGAGGACTCCGACTGGCAGCCGGTCAAGGACGCCGCCCGGACCGTCGCCCTCGCCGAGGACCACGCCGTCTTCGACGGCTACCCGGCCGCCGCGATCGAGGGCATCCGGGCCGGCGCCTCCAACCCGCCCGTCCGACTCCCCGCCGACGTACGGGAGTACCCCAACGCCGTGAGCCGGGCGCTGACCGCACTGCGACTCGCCGGCGTCGGCGGGCCATACTCGCTGCTGCTCGGCGCGGACGCCTTCACCGCCGTCAACGAGACCTCCGACCACGGCTACCCCATCCACAACCACATCGCCCGGCTGCTCGACGGCGAGATCATCTGGGCGCCCGCCATCGAGGGCGCCCTCCTGCTCTCCGCCCGCGGCGGCGACTTCGAACTGCACCTCGGGCAGGACCTCGCCATCGGCTACCTCGCGCACGACGAGACCACCGTGCAGCTCTACCTCCAGGAGTCGCTGACCTTCCTGCTGCACACGCCCGAGGCCGCCGTCGCCCTCACCGGCGCCTGACGGCGGACCGCGGGCGCGGCATGATGGCAGGCATGCCGCGCCCGTCCGCCCTCCCGCTCCTCTTCCTGGACGTCGACGGCCCGCTGATCCCCTTCGGCGCCACCCGCGACCAGCTGCCGAACGGCTACCCGCTCCACCGGGGCCCGTCCTCCGCCGCCTCCGCCGCGGCCGGCAACCCGCTGGTCGCCCGGATCGACCCCGCGCTCGGCCCCCGGCTCGCCGCACTGCCCTGCCGACCCGTCTGGGCCACCACCTGGCTCGCCGACGCCAACGCCTGCATCGGCCCGTGGCTCGGCCTGCCCGACCTGCCCGTCGTCGACTGGCCCGAGCGGCCCGCCCCCGAGGACGCCTGGTCCGGCCTGCACTGGAAGACCCGGCGGCTGGTCGCCTGGGCCGCCGGCCGCCCGTTCGCCTGGGTCGACGACGAACTCACACCCGCCGACCGGGTCTGGGTCGCCGCCCACCACCCCGCCCAGGCCCTGCTCCACCGCGTCGACCCGGTCACCGGCCTGCAGCCGGAGGACTTCGCCGTGCTGGACGCCTGGCTGCGCGCCGTCCGGGCCTGAGTACGCGTACTCATGCGCCGGACGCCGAGCCCGGACGAGGCTGTTCGCATGCCACGGAACGGTCGCCCCCTCGGACTGCTGCTCGCCCTTGCCCTGCTCGGGACGGCCGCCACGGCCTGCACGGACGAACGCGGCGACGACGAGGTGCGCGGCCTCGCCCGCTCCGCGGAGGCGCAGGCGATGCGGGCGCAGGCCGAGCAGCGGATCCGGGAGGCCGTCGCCCGGCTCACCGCCGTCGACGGCCTGGAGCACGCCCGGACCGAGCTGGTCGACAGCTG
The DNA here is from genome assembly GCF_053610105.1 of Kitasatospora sp. NPDC054939. NCBI lineage: Bacteria > Bacillati > Actinomycetota > Actinomycetes > Kitasatosporales > Streptomycetaceae > Kitasatospora > Kitasatospora sp. NPDC054939. Next base: position 36,248 of record NZ_JBSGXP010000045.1, read on the forward strand.
CGGGCGGCCGTCCACCGGCTCCTTCCTCTTCCCGGAGCACCCCGAGCACGCGCTCAGCTGCCGGCTGACCGCCACCGCCTGGTTCGGCGTCCGGTCCCCGCTGGTCGAGGTCCTGCCCCGGATCCGCGCCGCGGGCGTCGCCACCTGGGGGCTGCAGGACGCCAACGGAGAGGACGCCGCGTATGCCGCCGGTACGGTCCGCTACGCCGTCGAGTACGTCCGGAACGCGGGCCGCGACCCGGACGGCGGGCTGATGCCCGGCCCCGACCTCACGGCGCCCGGCACCACCCTCACCTGGGACCGGCCCGAGCCGCTGCCCAACACCGTGGCGGAGCCGCTCCCGCCCACCGCGTCCGGCTACTGGTTCCGGCACGAGAAGACCCCGGCGGACCCGCCCGCCGTCCGGTCGGTGCGCGAGAAGTACGGCACGGTGCTGGCCCTGCAGATCGGCGGCGTCCCCGGTGCCGCCGACTACTACACCGTGCCGCGGCACCGCTGACCGGGTGTCGGCCGTTGACCTGCGGGGATGCGACTGGCAGGGTCGGTCGTCGTGCCTACCTTCACCGCGTACGACGGAACCCTGCTCGCCCACCGCGTCTCCGGGGAGGGCGCCCCGCTCGTCTGCCTGCCCGGCGGACCGATGCAGGACCCGGCCTACCTCGGCGACCTCGGCGGCCTGGCCGCCGACCGCCGGCTGATCACCCTCGACCTGCGGGGCACCGGAGGCTCGGCCGTCCCCGCCGACCCGGCGAGCTACCGCTGCGACCGGCTCGTCGACGACGTCGAGGCGCTGCGCGAACACCTCGGGCTGGAGTCGGTCGACCTGCTCGCCCACAGCGCCGGCGCCAACCTCGCCCTGCGGTACACCGAACGCCACCCGGAGCGGGTCGGGCGGCTGGCGCTGGTCACCCCCAGCACGGTCGGCGCGGGGGTCACCGTTTCGGGCGAAGTCCGGCGCGAGGTCGCACGGCTGCGCAGGCACGAGCCGTGGTACCCGGCGGCGTACGCGGCCCTGGAGGCGCTGACGGCGGGCAAGGGCTCGCCGGCGGCGGCAGCGGCCATCGCCCCGTTCTTCTACGGCCGTTGGGACGACGCGGCCCGCGCCCACAAGGCGGCCGAGGCCGAACAGCGCAACGACGAGGCGGCGGCGGTCTTCGGCAGCGAGGGCGCCTTCGACCCGGCCGCGACGCGGGCCGCGCTCGCCCGGTTCGCGGGGCCGGTCCTGGTGCTGGCGGGGGAGTACGACCTCAACTCGCCCGTGCAGGCGCTGGTCGAGATCGCCGAACTCTTCCCGAACGCCCGCCTGGAGGTCCAGCCCGGCGCCGGCCACTTCCCCTGGCTCGACGACCCCCGCGAGTTCCGCCGAGCCGTCGCCCGATTCCTCGGATGACGCCAGGTCAGAGCGGGTGCGCGGGCTCGGGGACAGGGTCGGTGTACGGATGAGGTGTACGCGACTACGGTGGTCCCCCGGGGGAGGTTGACGAGTTCGGCCACGCGCAACGGCTCTTCGGCATGCCCTCGTTCGCAACGGAACGATCAGGAGTCACGTGTGGCTGTCAACTATTCGCTCGACGGTGTGGAGCTGACCACGGATCGCCTCGTGCTGCGCCCGTGGACCGAGACGGAACTCGCGGCGGTGATCGACGACCGGCAACTGGGGCACTGGGCAGCGGACTTCCCCTCCGAGGGCGACCGCGTCATCGCCGGCTACGTGGCGAAGGACCCCGAGGTCCGCGCCGGCGCGTTCGGTCAGCGCCAGATCGTGGAGCGGGAGAGCGGCGAGGTCGTCGGCGCCATCGGCCTGTTCTGGCCGCCGGTCGAGGGGGTCGTCGAGTTCGGCTACGGCGTGGTCGAGTCCCGCCAGGGACGCGGCTACGCGACCGAGGCGGCGAAGGCGATAGCCGAGTTCGCCCTCACCGCCCCGGGCGTCACGGCCGTGAGCGCCAACGTGGAGCTGACCAACCCCGCCTCGGTGCGCGTCCTGGAGAAGGCCGGCCTGCAGAAGGCGACCCTGGAGGGCGACCTGGCCACCTACCGCCTGCCGGCGCAGTAGGAGTAGCGGCCGAGGGAGATCGGGATCGGCGGCGGGCGACCCGTCGCGGATCCTTTCGAATCGACACCCCTCCGCGGGAGTTCGCCGTCGCGCACGCACGCGCCCGACCGGAACGCCCTACCCTTGACCCATGGCGATGGCTCTTGATCCGGCGCTTCCGGTGGGCAAGCGCATCAAGCTGTTTCGTGAACGTGCGGGCAAGTCCCGTGCAGTGCTGGCCGGTCTGGTGGGGCGATCCGAGGCATGGCTGAAAGCCGTCGAGACCGGCCGCCTCCTTCCGCCGAGACTGCCGATGCTGGTGATGCTCGCCGAGCATCTCGGAATCGACGACCTGTCATTGCTGACCGGCGACGTCTCCATGCCGAGAGCCCTCTTCTCCGGCGCCGAGCACCCGGCACTCTCGGTGGTGCGAAGGGCCGTCGACAGCGCGCCGTTGGGAATGGCCGATGGTCCCGCGCCGAGTGTCGACCACGCCGAAGCGCTGCTGGCGAGGGCCTGGCAGTCCAGGGACAGCAGGGGCGACCACCGAACGGCACTGGGCGACCTGCTTCCGTCGCTCGTGACCGTCGCCTCGGCAGCGGCGTCGCACCCCGCGTGCGAGGACCGGCGCCGGGCCGAGGCCCTGTACGCGTCGGCGCTGAACCTGGTGCAGATGTTCGCGGCCTACCAGGCGGACGGGAACCTGGTGTGGCGGGTGGCCGAGCGTTCGCTGGCGACGGCCCGCGCGTCGGGGGACCGTGCGGCGGTCGCCCAGGCGTGCTGGTTCCTGGTCGAGGCGTTCCGGGCCTCCGGTCAGTGGGACAGCGCGCAGGCACTCACCGAGGAGTGCCTGCGGCTGCTGGAGCGGTCCCCGCTCACGTCGCCCCTGTTGGCCGCGTCCTGGGCCGGGATGGCCTTCCAAGCCGCCCTGACGCACGCCCGGGCCGGCGAGGCGGGCGAAGCCTGGGGCTGGTTCGACCGCGCGGAGGAGGTGGCCAGGACGCTGCCTTCGGGCTTCTGGCATTCGCCGACGTCCGCCTCGGCACAGGTCGTCCCGGTGCACGCCGTCTCGGCCGCCGTCGAACTCCGGCAGGCGGGCACGGCCCTGCGCTGGGCCGACCGCCTCCCCCCGTCGGCCATTCCTGCGCGCCCGCGCCGCGCCCGGCACCTGGTCGACGTGGCGAGGGCACACGCGCTCCGGAACGAGCACGAGGACGTGGCCGCGCGTCTCGCCCAGGCCGTCCAAGCCGCGCCCGAGACGACCCGGTGGAACAACGAAACCCGCGCTCTCGTGCAGGACTTGCTCAACGGACCGGCCTCCGTCCGCCCGGCGGCCCGCGAGCTGGCCGAAGCAACGGGCGTGACGGCCTGAAACGTAGGGGTACAGACCGTATCCCTTGAGCACTCTGAGTGTCCGTAACTTCTCCAGCAGTTACGGACACTCAGTGCATTGCGAGGCCTGCCGAATGACCCTGCCCGACCGGCGACAGCACCGCCGCCGACTCCCCGGATACGGCGTCCGATGGGACGCCGATGCCCGGCTGCTCCGCGTCTGCAACGAGCTGACCGGGGAGTGGCTGCGCGATCCCGACGGCGGCCTGGCCGGATTCACCTCCTTCACCAAGGCCGACATCGCCTGGCGCTCCTTCCAGCCGCGCGGGCAGGGGCCCGACCGTGCACCCCGGATCTGATCACCTGGGCACCGCGGCCCGCCTCCTCTGGTGGCTGCTGTTCGCGGTGCTCGTCCTCCTCGCCTTCCACCGCCGCACCAGGCCACCCGACTAGGAACCGCACGTGAGCACGCCCACCACCCTCACCGCCCTCGCCGTCCTCCGCGACCAGCACGGCCGCCTGCTCCTGACCACGCCGCCGGACCTCAACGGCCTCCGCCTCCCCGGCGGTCCCGCCGCGCCCGGCGAACCCCCGCACGAGGTCGTCGCCCGGCGCCTGCACGCCCTCATCGGCCTGCCGATCCGCCCGACGTACCTGCTCGCCGTCGACTGGACCTCCGACGAACTGACCCTCCTCTTCGACGCGGGCACCGTCACCGCCGCGCCGACCGTCCCGCCGGGCGTCCGCCTGGTGCACGCCGCCGACCTCCCGAACGCCATGAGCCCGGCCCAGGCCGCCCGCCTCCAGCAAGCCCTGCTGGGGCCCCGACTCCCGCTGCTCCTGCACGGCCAACGAGCCGGGTAGGCCGTGTCCTGCCCGATCGGGCAGGACACGCTGCCTCCGCATGCCGCTCGCGGCGGCGTCGGACGGCCCACGGTGCCGTCCGTCTGCGACGATCGCGGGGACGGGGTGGAGCGGGGAGAGGTGCGAGGAATGATGGGTCTGGTTCTGGTCGGGGTCCTGGCGCTCGTCGTCGGGGGTTGCGTGTGCGTGGTCTGGGCCGACCGCGGCGGCCCCCGCTGGGTGCGCGGTGTGGCCGCGGTGACCCTGGCCGCGGGCGAGTTGGTGCGGGGGGCGCAGAAGAGCCGCCGTCGTGGCCTCGACCGCAGCGACACCTCCGGTGACAGCGGCGACGGGGGCTGACCGGAACCCGCTTGAGTCGGGCGGGTCAGGCCGGGCGGAGTACGGGGTCGATCGTCACCAGGACCGCGAGCAGCGCCCGGGCCCCCGCGGCGGTGCGCTCGTCCGCACCCCGCGCCAACTCCTCGCTCAGCGGGGCTGCTCGACCTCGTCGGGTGCGGCCCAGCAGTGCACGGTGACCGTCTGGTGCGGACCCCACTCGTCCTCGACGGTGGCCAGCAGGCTCCAGCCCGCGCGCCGGTACAGCTCCGCCGCGGCGGTGTCGGTGGCCAGGACGTCCAGGACCGGGTGCAGGCCGTCCGCCCGCGCTGCTCGTACGGCCTGGGCCAGCAGACGGGCGCCGATGCCGTGGCCGCGCGCCTGCGGGGAGACGTACAGCCGGCTGACCACCGCCGCCGCTTCGACGGGCCGGCCGGTGCGGCGGCTCCACTCCTGCGGTGCCAGGTCGCCGGGAGCGCTGCGGCAGAGGCCGACGTGGCCGACCACACGGCCGTCGAGTTCGGCGACCCAGGTGCCGAGGCGGGACGGCTGCGTCAGCCACAGCTGCGGATCGTCCGGCCAGTTCACGGGGTAGCCGTCGCCGTCGTGCACCGCGCGGAGTACGCGGACGCAGGCGTCCAGGTCGGTCTGCTCCCGTGGGCGGATGCGGCTCTGGTCGTTGATCATCGGAGCACCCAATCACACGTCGCGCCCCGTGTGCCTACTCCGGGAACAGCGCGGCCAGCGAGGGGAGGCGGGGGTCTCCGCGTCGTCGTGGACGTCGAGCTCCTCGCCCATGTCCGGCTCCTTCCCGCCGGCGGCGGGGGTTCCGTGGTCATGCGCAGCCTTCCGGCAGGCGGGTCCGACAGTCGCTGCGTGGGAAGTCGGCCGGTCCGACTTCTCACGGGTCGCGCCCTCCGTGCGTCGCGCCCTCCGTGCGTCGCGCCCGAACCGTTCGGGGCCGGCCGTGGTCGGGCGCGGTGATCCAGGTCACACGGGCGGGGTGCATAGCGGGCCGGGTGCCGATGTCTTTCCAGGAGTGCAGGTGTTCGAACGATGGGGGGTGCCGGTGCGGAAGTCACAGGCAGACGGCTTCGACGAATTCGTGGCAGCGCGGTGGCCGGCGCTGTTCCATCTCGCACGCCTGCTCACCGGCGGAGACAGACACCGGGCGGAGGATCTGCTGCAGGAGGCGCTGGTCAAGCTGTGGTTCGCGTGGTCGAGGGTCGCCGACGAGGCGCCGGAGGCCTATGTGCGGCAGGTCATGGTGCGGGCCGCGGCCCGGTCGGCCCGTCGGCGGTGGTGGGGCGAACGTCCCACCGAGCAACTGCCGGAGGCGGCCGACCGGACCGACCTGGCGAGCGTCGTCGAGGAGCGCACCCGCCTGGAGGAGGCGCTCGCGCTGCTGCCGGCCCGGCAGCGGGCCGCGGTGGTGCTGCGTTACTACCAGGACCTGGGGGAGCGGCAGGTGGCCGAGACGATGGGCTGCCCCGTCGGGACGGCCCGCTCCCTGACGTCGCGCGGAGTGGCGAAACTGCGGCAGGTGTTGTCCGAGGCCGGGGAGCCGGTGCGGTGATGGAGAGACAGATGGATCACTTTGAACAGGAGTTGGCGAGGATGATGCGCGAAACGCAGGAGTTTCCCCCGTTCGAAGCGCGGCACCGGGAGCGGCTGCTGGCCGGTGTGAAGGCCCGCCGCCGTACGCGGGTGGCCCTGATGGCGGGCGGTTCGGCGCTGCTCGTGGCCGGTGTGGGACTGCCGGTCGCCTTCGCCGGCCAGGGCGGCGGGGCACCCGCTCCCGGGCCGGCCGCGACGGTCGGTGGGCCGAGTCCGTCGGCGAGCCCGTCGTCGGGTTCGTCGGGCAGCCCGACCTGGGGGCCGACGCAGGGTCCCTCGGACGGTCCGTCCGGGAGCCCGACGTGGGGGCCGTCCACCGGTCCTTCGGGCGGTCCGACGTGGGGTCCGTCGAGCGGCCCCTCGGGCCACCCGTCCGGCGGTCCGACCTGGGGGCCGTCGAGCGGTCCTTCGGGTGGTCCGTCGGGCAGCCCGACGTGGGGCCCGGGCGGCGTTCCTTCGGGCGGTCCGTCCGGGAGCCCGACGCGGGGGCCGTCCACCGGCCCGTCGTCCGGTCCTTCGGGCAGCCCGACGCAGGGGTCGTCGAGCGGTCCCTCGACCGGACCGTCGTCCGGGCCGTCCGGTGCACCGACCTGGGGCCCGTCCAGCAGCCCGTCCGAGGGTGCGGGGCCCGGCTGGAGCTCCCGGCCGAGCGGCGCGGCCTCGGCCGGAGCGGCCGTCCCGTCGGCCTCCGCGACCCGGTAGGTACCTCCAACCCGGTAGGTACCTGCGACCCGATAGGTGCCTCAGGTCCGGTAGGTACCTGCGACCCGGTAGGCGCCTGCGATCCGACAGGTACCCGCGGTCCGACAGGCACCCGCGGTCCGGACGGTGCGGCCACCCCCGCGCCGTCCGGCCGCCGGTGGACCCGTCGGTCCGGAGGGTCAGAGCAGCGGCTGCTGCTGCGCCCAGGTGTAGAGGCGGCGGGCACTGTCGCCGAGGCGGGTGGCGTACAGCGTGCCGGGCTGCCCGCCCGCGAGGTCGTCGGTGGTGGTGGTGACGCCGACGACGGTGCCGGTGCCGGTCCGGGCGTCGAAGCGTGCCAGGTGGGGTCCGCCGCTCGCCCCGTGGGACATGTCGCAGGTCCCGCCCCACAGGAGGGGGGCCTTGGGCCCCTGCCGGGCCGGGCCGGCGCAATGGATCATCCGCGATCCGGCGTACTCGGCGGCGGGATCGTTCAGCCGGTCCTTCGGATATCCGAAGGTGTGGAGGAACTCGCCCTCGACGGGCTCGGTGAACGCGATCCGCTGGCTCCCCGTGACGTCCGCGATCCGCCGTCCCCCGGCCGCCGGGTTCGCCACGAGGATTCCCGTGTCGTACCCGGCGGCGGCGACGGACTCCGACGTCGTGCTGCCCGGGTCCGCGTCCCAGCGGGAGGAGGTGGCCATGGACTTGATGCTGAAGCCGCCGAGCGGTTCGGTCCCGTTGCGGTAGCCGGGCACGAAGTAGAGGTTGTGGTTCCAGGTGCCGGCGGCGGCGGGATCGCCGACGCCCCGCAGGCAGTGCGCGGCCGTGATGACGGTGCTGCGGTTCGCGCTGTGGACGACCGTGGCGGTGCAACTGCCGTCGTAGCCGTCGGAGAAGGTGAAGAAGAGCCGGCCTGTGCTCCTGTTCACCGCTCCGCCGTGCGTCCACACGGACCCGGGGTCCGGCGTGTTCGCGGGAGGCCGGTGCGGGTCGTCGGGCGTGTTGTCGTCCTCGGGTACGGGGGTGATCTCGGGGACCATCGCGCCGGCCAGCTTCATCCGGGTGGGGGTCCAGTAGGCGTCGATCCGGCTGTGCTCCCGTGCGGTGGTGGCGCCGGCATGGGTGGTGAGGGGATTCGGGTCCGCGGCGACGGCCGTGGACGGCAGCAGCACCGCCGCGGCGGTGGCGCTCAGCAGGAGGGCGCCCGTAGCGGCGAGGGTGCGGGGGAGTGTTCGGTGGGTGGCTGACATCGTTGCCATTCCTGGTCGGGGACGGGTCGTTGCGAGGGACGGCCGCGAGCGGGCGGCGGGGCCGCTCCCGGCGGTCGGGGGCGGCCCCTGAGTGCGGGGCGGTCCCTGGGCACGGGGCCCGCGGCCGCCACGACTGCCGTCGGGACGGCGCGGGTGCCCGCCCGGCTGCGGACCCTGTCGTGGCGGCCGGTGGTTCGGCCCCGTGCATGCGGCACGTGTCGGACGGTAGGGGCGGGAGGTCAAGGTCCCGTCCTGAGCGCGTTTCATCCGTTCGTCGATGGCGGCAGGTTTCGGTAACGGGCGTCGCGCCCGTGTATCGGCGCCGGGATCCGGCCGCTCCGGGCGGGACGATCCGAACCGGGCCCGTGGGCACCGGAGTCGGGGCGCCGGTGGACCCACAGCGTGGGCCGAAGAGCCGATCAGTGGTCAGAGGTCAGAGGGCAGAGGTCAGAGGTCAGTGGTCGGCGGTCAGTCGTCGGTCGTCAGAGGTCAGAGGTCAGCGGTCGACGGGCGCGGCCGGGGCCCGGTCGGCGGGTGTCCCGTCGGCCGGTGCGCCGGGCGGCACGGCGTCCGGTACGACGCCTGCGGCACCGCCCGCGGCACCGCCCGCCGGCCGCACCGCCGGCCGCCCCGTCGGGACGAGGACCGTGGCGGCCAGCCCGAGCGCCAGCGCGCCCGCCGCCAGGAAGCCGCCCCACGCCAGGGCCTCGGTCATCGCCTCCTTCGCCGCCGCCGCGACGGGCCCGGTCCGCGGGTCCGCGGCCAGGGGGGCGATCGCGGCGCCCGCGCTGTCGGTGACGGTCCGGGCGAGTTCGTCGGCGGACGCCTCGGACAGGCCGGAGGCGGTCAGCCGTTCGCGCAGGCCGGAGCCGAGTGCGGTGAAGAAGACCGTGGTGAGGACGGCGATGCCGAGGGCGGAGCCGAGTTCCCGGAATGCGCTCTGGATGCCGGATCCCTGGCCGGCGCTCTGCTCGGGCACGTCGGCGAGGACCACGTTGGTGACCTGCGCGGTGGCGAACCCGACGCCGACGCCGTACAGGAAGAGGGGCAGGGCGACCGACCACCACGGGGCGTCGGTGGCGGCGATCAGCGCCAGCCAGACCAGTCCGGCGGCCTCCAGGGCGAGTCCGATCCGGACCTGCCCGAGCGGGGTGGTCCGGGACGTCATCCCGAAGCTCGCGCCGCTGGCCGCGAAGCTGCCCACGGCCAATGGGACCAGGGCGAGGCCGGCGTCGAGCGCGCTGTAGCCGAGGGTGAACTGCAGCCACAGCGGCAGTACCGCGATGATCCCGAACTCCCCGAGGCCGATGACGACCGTGACGATGTTGCCGTTGCGGAACGAGGGGACGGCGAACAGCCGCACGTCCATGAGCGCCCGCGAGGCGTCGCCGCCCCGGCCGAGCGAGGCCTGCCGCCGGGCGAACGCGGTCAGGACGACGGCCGAGGCGAGCAGCGCGACCAGGGCGGGCGAGGGGCCTGCGCTCCAGGTCAGGCCGAGGACGTCCAGCGGTTGGACGGTGGCGAGCCAGCCGTACGTCCGGCCCTCGACCAGGCCCAGCGCGAGCAGGCCGAGTCCGAGGACGGAGAGGGCCGCGCCGGTCGTGTCGATCCGGCCCCGGGTGCGCGGCGAGCGGTCGAGGAAGGCGGTCGCGCCGACCGCGATCAGCACGGTGAGCGGCACGTTGATGCCGAACGCCCAGCGCCACGACGCGTGTTCGGCGAGCCAGCCGCCGAGCAGCGGGCCGAGGGCGGAGGCGGCGCCGATGGTCGAGCCCCAGACGGCGAACGCCTGGGCGCGGGCCTTGCCGGTGAAGCCCGCGTTCAGTAGGGCGAGCGAGGTCGGCAGGATCATCGCTGCTCCCACGCCCTGGAGGAAGCGGGCCAGGACGAGCAGGCCGCCGGTCGGCGCCAGGCCCGCGAGCACGCTGGTGGCGCCGAAGACCAGTGCTCCGGCGGTGAAGACCCGGCGCGCGCCGACGAGGTCGGCGATCCGGCCGACGAGCAGGAGCAGCGCCGCGAACACGATGGCGTACGACTCCTGGATCCACTGGACCTGGGCGGAGCTGACGCCGAGGTCCTCGACGACCGGCGGGACGATCACGTTGACGATGGTGGCGTCGACCACGATCAGGGCGACGCCCACGGAGACCACGAGGAGGCCGAGCCAACGGCCGGCGGGGTGGAGAGCACTCACAAACTACCTCCATGGTGAAGTAACTTCATGATGAAGGTAATTTGGAGGCGGTAGGTTGTCAAAGACGTCCTGCCCCACCGGCCGCCGGCAGGAGAGACCGGCAGGAGACGGCGAGAAAGGGCACCCCATGGAGGAGTCGCAGGCATACGGCGACATCGCCGAACGGCGCGAACGGCTCGCCAAGGGGCTCCGCGCCTACGGAGCGGGCTTCACCGAACTCGGCCGCCGCTTCGCCGTCCTGCTCGGCGTGCACTCCACCGACGCCTTCGCCCTGATGGAGATCGCCTCCGCCGAGGAGGCGGGCGCGCCGCTCTCTCCGGTGCAGCTCGGCAAGCGCATCCCGCTCTCCTCCGGCGCCATGACCGCCCTGCTCAACCGGCTGGAGAAGGCGGGGTACATCACCCGCAGCCGCGAGCACACCGACCGCCGCATCGTCACCCTGCGCAGCAGCCCCCGGGTGAAGGAACTCGCGGACGAGTACTTCGGCGCCCTCAACCGGCGCCAGGACGCCGTCCTCGCCCAGTACCCGCCCGAGACCCTCCACCAGTTCGAGGCCCTGCTCGCCCAGCTGAGCGACACCGTGGACGCCCACCTCGCCCCCTGACGCCGGGCCCCCTGACGCCGGGCCCCCTGACGTCGAGACCGTTGACGTCGAGACCGTTGCGCCCGGGCGGCGTCGGGCGCCCCGGGCGCGGGTACGTCAGGCGCCGGCCCGCCAGGCGCTGCGCGGTGCGACCGCGCCCGGCCGGGCCGCCCGGTGGCGGCGGACCGCGTCCCGGTTGGCGCAGAGCGGGGTGCAGTAGCGGCGGCGGCCCGTCCGGGAGGTGTCGGCGAAGACCGTCGAACATTCGGTGACCGCGCAGCGGCCCAGTCGGTGGAGGCCGCGGCCGACCAGGTGCAGGGCGGTGCCGACGGCGATCAGCGAGGCGAACACCGCACCGAACGGCTGCCGGTCGTCGCGGTGGTGCAGGTGCCAGCCGCTGCCGGCGTGGTCGGTGAGCCGGGGGTGGGAGGTGGTGACGGCGAGCATCGCGTTGAGCCGTTCGGCCCGCTGCTGCTCGCCGTCGGCGTCGACGACCGCCTCCCAGGCGTCCAGCGCGGCCATCGCCTGCACGAAGTCGGCCGGGGTGACCGGCTGTTCGAGCACGAGCCCGGCGGCGTGGCAGCGGTCGGCGAGTTCGCGGTGGTCGGCGGGCCGGCGGTTGGCCAGCTCGGCGGCGAGTCCGACGACGTCGTGGCCGTAAGGGTTGAGGTGCACAAGGGCATGACACCACGCTGCTGGTCATGACACAACGCACCAGGAACGACAGGGGAGTTCGGCGCGCTTCGGCCTCCCCGCACTTCCGCTGGGCGGTGCTCGGCATCGCCACCTTCACCCAGGCCGCGACCGCCTTCTTCGTCCAGGGCATCGGCGCCATGGGCGTCCTGCTCCAGCGCGAACTGGGCATCGGTACCGCACAGTTCGGCCTGCTCGCTCGGCCGCCCAACTGGTGCCGCTGGTGGGCCTGTTGGTGGCCGGACTGCTGCTGGACCGCTACGACGAGCGCTGGGTGGTCGGGATCGGCGCCTGCTCGGTGGCCGCCGCGCTGGCGGCGGGCGCCCTCGCCACCGGCTATGCCGCGCTGCTCACCGTCCTGCTGGTGGTGGGCGCGGGGTACAGCACCGTCCAACCGGGCGGCAGCAAGTCGGTCGCGTCCTGGTTCGACGCCTCGCAGCGGGGGCTCGCGCTCGGCATCCGCCAGGCCGGACTGCCACTGGGCGCCGCGCTCGCCTCGCTGGTCATGCCCGTCCTCGCCGAGCGGTACGGGCTGCGGACGGCGCTCGCGGCCGGCTCGCTGGTCGCCCTGGCGGGGGCGCTCGCGTTCATGGGCGGCTACCGCCGTCCGCCCGCCGCGCCCCCGACCCCGGCCCCCGGGCAGGCCGACCCCGCCGGCCCGTCCGGCCCGGTGGCACCGGCCGGCGGCGGGCTCGGGGCGCAGCTCGCCGGGCGGCTGCGGATGCTGCGGGAGCCGTTCATGAGCCGGGTGCTGCTCTCCGGGACGAGCCTGATCGCGGTGCAGGTCGGTACCGGCGTGCTGACCGTGCTGTTCCTGCACGAGCGGGCGGGCCTCGCGGCCGGGACGGCGGCGCTGGTGCTGATGGCCTCGCAGGCGGCGGGCGTGGTCGGCCGGATCGGACTGGCGGCCTGGAGCGACCGCGGCCGTGGCGGGCGGCAGGCGACCGTGGCGGGCTGCATGGTCGCGGTGATCGCCGGGATGGTCGCGCTGACCACCCCGCTGGGGAGTTCGCCCGTGGCGGCCTCGCTGCTGTTCTGCTGGCTCGGCTTCTTCGGGCTCGGCTGGTACGGCCCGTGGGTGGCGCAGCTGACCGAGTCCGCCCCGCCGGAGCGGACGGGCTTCGCACTGGGGCTGGCGATGTCGGTCAACCAGGTCGTCATCGTGCTGGTGCCGCCGGGCCTCGGCCTGCTGCGGGACGTCACGGGCGGCTTCACGGCCGGATGGTGCCTGCTGAGCGCGCTGACGGCCGGGGCGCTGGCGGCGGTCGCCCGGGTGGACCGCGGACGCCCGCCGCACCGGCGGGAGCGGGAGTCGGAGCGGGAGCCGGAGCAGGCCCGGCGCGACCGCGCCCTGGCCTGAGCGCGACCCGACCCGGGCGGGCACCGACCCGGGCGCGCCCCCCGGACCTGCGCGGGCACCGGCAGCGGCAGGTGAGCCACCAGGGCGGGCAGCCGGGGTGAGCCGCCAGGGCGGGCAGCCAGGACGGGCAGCCACCGCTGCTCCCTACGCGGCGCAGCACGGCGCGTCGACGGAGTCGGCCCGCAGGTGCCCGCGTTCACATACATGCATGCACGTATGTATGCTGCGAAGCGGTGAAGTCCACAGGAGGGGGAGCCCGATGAACAACCGGCTCGTGCAGCAGGTGCGCCGGATCGAACCGACCGACCCGGTCGCCACCGCCCGGCGGTACGACTACGCCGACGCCTTCGAACTCAGGCTGCCCGCACCGGACGTGCACGCGCCGGAGACCTGGGTGCGGGCCGGCCTCGACGGCACGCCGAAGTGGGTGGACCGGATCGCCGCGATGCTGGGGATGGGCGGGGCACCCGCCGGATCGACCGAGGAGGTGGGCGGGTTCCGGCTGGTGGAGTCCAGGACCGATATGGTCCGTCTGGAGACGTCCCTGCCGCTGATGCACGTCGTCGTGGTGGGCCGCCTGGTCGCGCCGGACCGGAGGGTGTTCACCAGCGTGCTGTACTACCGGCGGCCGGTGCTCGCCCGTCTCGTCTGGGCGGCCGTCGGCATCGGCCACCGCCGGGCGGCCCGGCAGTTGATCACACGCAAGGTATGAGCCGCGAGGTATGAGGGTGCGAGGGTATGAGTGACGAGACGCGGACGCGGCCGACCCAGGCCGACCGCAGGGCCCGGACCCGGGCGGCCCTGCTCGAATCCGCCGCACGCGGGCTCTCCCGGTACGGCTACGGCAACCTCGTCCTGGAGCAGGTGGCCAAGGACGCCGGGTACACCCGCGGTGCGCTCTACCACCAGTTCAAGGACAAGCAGGACCTCACCCTGGCGGTGATGGAGTGGGCCCTGGCGACCTGGGACGACGAGGTGGGCCGGGCCGTCGAGCAGCAGCCGGACCCGGTCGCGGCGCTGCTCGCCCTCGCCCGCGGCCACGCGGTCTTCTGCCGGCGCGACATCGCGCGGGTGGCCGTCGCCCTGCGGCTGGAGTTCGCGGGCCAGGACCACCCGGTGGGCAGGGCGGTGGAGGAGGGCTACGCGGAGCTCACCGCACTGTGCCTGCGGCTGATCCGCAGCGGGCGCCGGGCGGGCGCCATCCCGCCCGGCCCGCCCGCCAGGGCCCTCGCGCTCGCCCTCATCGGAGCCCTGGAGGGGGTGGTGATCGCCCTGGCCGGTGAGGCGCGGCACGACGAGCGGCTCGCCGCCCGCACCGTCGCCGGCGTCCTCGGGCTCGACCCCGCGTCGGTCGGGGACCGCTGAGCGGGCCTCCCGGCCCGGGGCACGGCAGCGCGCCGGGGGTACGGCAGCGTGCCGGGGGTGCGGGAGGGGACGCCTCCCGCACCGCCCGGCGCGTGGGTGGGTCAGACTCCGAAGTTGAGGCCGTACAGCGAGCGGACCTGCTCGGCCGTGACGAAGTCCATCGGCACCGTGCCCAGCACCGGCCGCTGCGCCCGGTCGAGCGCGCCGAGGTACGTGCGCAGCTTCGGGGCGATCGCGTCGGCGGCCTGGCGCGGCCACAGGCCCCAGCCGGAGCTGGAGGTGAAGGTGATGAAGAGCCGCTGCGGGTCTCCGGCCGCGCGGGCCGCGTCCAGGTGGGCCGAGACGCCGGGCCACTTGCGGGAGTGCAGCTCGAAGATGGTGCCGATGTCGTAGTCGTCCGCGATGTCGGTACGCGGGCCGCCCCATCGCAGGCCCGGCAGCGCGGAGTTGTCGGCGAGCAGCACCACCCGCCCGCGCACCTCGCCGAGTTGTGGGATGCGGTCCTCGGTCCACAGCAGGCCGGGCCAGCGCCGCCGGTAGTCGGCGAAGAGGGTGCCGAAGACCGCGTCCGACTCCGTCGAGTACTCCTGGCGGACCCGCATGACCAGCGTCTCGCCCGGGTGGGCGGCGAGGAAGTCCCGGCACTGGTTGAGGACGTCGCCGAAGAAGATCTTCTGGAAGACCGGGCCGTGGTGGATGGCGAACACGCCGTCGATCACCCGGCAGCGGATGTCCAGGAAGCGCACCCCGGCGGCGAACTGGGCGGGCAGGCCGAGCGTCTGGGTCTGCGCGAGCGCGCCGCCGTACAGGGCGCAACTGTCGTGCGTGCCGGGGATGGTGAGCCGGGAGAGCGGTGCCTGGGCGGGGAGGGCGCCGAGCCAGTCCGCCCCGGCCGGCAGGGCCCGGGCGCGGGCGTGGGAGCGGGCGGTGCCGGTGGCGAACCCGGCGGCGGTGAGGCCGGCCAGCAGGGCGGCGCGGCCGAAGGTGCGCCGGTCGAGGGCGGTGGCGGGCGCTGCGGGTCGGGGTGCGGGCTGCGGTGCGGGCGTCGTCACGGACACGTACTGGTACCCCCGTCGGTGGTCGTGGTCCGATGCAAGTGAGGTGCGCATGACCATTGTTGACAGGGTGTCTCGCTTTGCCCAGGGGTCGGACGGCACCGAACGCGGAACCGGCACCGACGGCCCCCGCGTCCTCGCCCGTACGCCCCGACGGCAACCCGCACCCCTCAGCCCCAGTCACCCGTCCCCGAACCGCACCCGACGACGCACCCGACGACGCACCAGAGAAGGCGAGCGCACGGTGGACCAGCACCGGCCCGACGGCCCGACGGCCGCACCCGCCGCCACCCGCTGGGTGCGCGGCCTCGGCGCGGGCGGCAGCACGCTGACCGTGCTCGCCGCCCTGGTCGCGGCGCTGCTGCTCGGCCACCGCGCCGTACCGAACGCCGTCGGCCGGTTCGGCAGCCTGCTGGAGACCTTCCTGCCCTGGCTCGGCCTGGCCGTGCCGCTGCTCCTGGCCGCCGCCCTGCTGCGCCGCTCGCTCGCCGGCCTCTGCGCCCTGCTGCTGCCCGTCGCCGCCTGGGCGGGGGTGTTCGGCGGCCGGCTGCT
Organism: Kitasatospora sp. NPDC054939; assembly: GCF_053610105.1. Lineage (NCBI taxonomy): Bacteria > Bacillati > Actinomycetota > Actinomycetes > Kitasatosporales > Streptomycetaceae > Kitasatospora > Kitasatospora sp. NPDC054939. The sequence goes on from NZ_JBSGXP010000045.1 coordinate 52,144, forward strand.
GCCCGTACCGGACGGCGCCGGGCCCGGCCTCCTGGTCGTGCAGCACAACCTCGCCGACGACAACCCCGACCCCGCGGCCGCGGCCCGCGCCCTGGCGGCGGTGGGGGCCGACCTCGTCGCCCTGGAGGAGTTGACACCCGACGTCCTCCCCGCCGTCGCGGCCGTCCTCGCCGGGCGGTACCCGCACCACGCCACCGCCGGTACCGTCGGCCTCTGGTCCCGGTACCCGCTCGCCGACGTCCGCCCGCTGGACATCCGTCCACCGGGCGTCCCCGAGGACTGGCAGCGCGCCCTGCGGGCCACCGCCCGCACCCCGTACGGCGAGGCGGCCGTCCTGGTCGCCCACCTGCCCTCGCTCCGGTGGGGCCCGCGCACCGGCCTCGGCTCGGCCCGCCGCGACGACAGCGCCGCCCGGCTCGCCGCCGCGGTGGACGCCGAGGCCCTGCCGCGGCTGGTCCTGCTCGGCGACCTCAACGGCAGCACCGACGACCGGGGCCTGCGCCCGCTCACCGGCCGGCTGCGCCCGCCCGCCGCCGGCCTCGCCCCCAGCTGGCCGGCCGGCCTTCCGCTGGTCCGGATCGACCAGGTGCTGGTGCGCGGCGCCGCCCCCGGGCGGATCCGCACCCTGCCGCCGACCGGCAGCGACCACCTGCCGGTGGCCGTCCGGATCCGCTTCTGACCGGCCCGGCGGGGGCCTGCCGGGGGGCCGAAGGGTACTGAGTTCCTTTACGCGGGGTACTGAGTGCCGTATTCTCTCGAACGAGCCTCTGACATCCGTCGAAGAGCGCCGACACGGCATCCCGGTTCAGGTGCGGCTGCTGTCCGCAGCAGCCCGCGCGGGGCGTCCTGGCACTCAGTACCCTCGGCACCATCTGAGGCCCTGGACCAGCAGCCCGTACAGGAGAACCGACCATGAGCTTGAGGATCGTCGTCTGTGTGAAGTACGTGCCGGACGCGACGGGTGACCGTCGTTTCGCGGACGACCACACCACCGACCGGGAGGGCGTGGACGGCCTCCTGTCGGA